>NZ_JBVKCZ010000008.1:57629-288579 GCF_055634335.1 Streptomyces sp. NPDC111802
CGGCCGTCTCAGTCCAGCGGCCGCACCGCGCTGTACGCCAGCCCCAGCGCCCCGTGGGTCAGCAGCACCCCTCCCGCCGCGATCCAACCGCCGCTCCGGCGTCGTGGACCCCAGGGCGCCGAGACGGCGGCCCTCGCCTTTGTACGGCGATCCGTGCGGCTGCACGTCAGCGGCCGTCTCAGTCCAGCGGCCGCACCGCGCTGTACGCCAGCCCCAGCGCCCCGTGGGTCAGCAGCACCCCTCCCGCCGCGATCCAACCGCCGCTTCGGCGTCGTAGACCCCAGACCGCCAGCGGCAGGCCGGCCGCGATCTGGGCCAGGGCGAGGACACGGGCCTGGGGGCCGCCGGTCCAGGGGAGCAGGGCGCCGAGGCGGCGGCCCTCGACGGCGTCCAGTTCCGCGCGGAGGGTGTCGCGCCAGCCCCACCACTCGATCAGGCGGATGTGCGGCTGGACGCCGACGGCAGCCTGGAGGGCGTCCGCGCTCTCGCCGGGCGCGAGGCCGTCGGGCAGGGACAGGCCCGCGCGCGTGAGGACGGCGATCAGGCCGCGCATGCGGGCGTGCGCGTCGGCCGCGGGGTCGGCGCGGGTCAGGTCGTCGAGGGACTGCACGTCCAGGACCGGGTCGAGGCCGAGGCGGCCGGCGAAGGTGCGCATGGCCTCGTCCTCGCCGGCCGGGGTGCCGTTGCCGAGCCAGACGTAGCCGACGGGGCGGCGGAAGCCGGAAGCGAGGGTGTATCCGGCGCGGTCGGCGTCCCACCACAGGGCGAGGACGGGCCAGGGCGCGCCGACCGCGAGGGCGGTGGCCCAGCCGGTGAGGACGCGGTCGACCGGTTCGTCGCCCTCCAGCCAGGGCCGCCCCTCCGGGACCAGCACGCTCCACTCCCCGCCGGCCGACGCGAGCAGCATGTCCTCGCGCAGCAGCCGGGCGACGGGGGCGACGGACTCGGGCCCGGCACGGCAGAGCAGCAGGGCGCCGGGGGCGGGGCGGGCCTCGCGGGTGGTCCGGGACTGTTCCGTCGACATGGCAACACGCTAGGCCGTTTTGTCCCGCTCGCGTGATTTGTGATCACGCGAACGAGTGCCTTGACTTTCGCCGTCCACGATATATCGTGTTTCTCAGAAGACGCGATATGGCGTGTCGTGTTCCGATCCGGCCCGTGCGGCCGCGTCCGGTCGCCCAGGAGGTCCCGCACATGTCCGAGTGGTCCGTAGCAGAGCCCGGGAAGCTCACCTTCGACGAGCCGGTGACCGAGCTCCAGGTGCGCATCGTCAACGGCACTGTGAACGTCGTGGGGACCGACGAAGGTTCCGCCCGCCTGGAGGTTTCCGAGATCGAGGGCCCACCCCTGGTGGTCACCCAGCAGGGCGGCACACTGACGGTGGCCTACGAGGACCTGCCGTGGAAGGGCTTCCTCAAGTGGCTCGACCGCAAGGGCTGGCGCCGCAGCGCGGTGGTCTCCCTCGCGGTGCCGGCCGACACACGGGTCGAGGTGGGCGTGGTCGGCGCCGGGGCGGTGGTCTCGGGCATCGACGGACCATCGGTCGTCAAGGGCGTCACCGGCGACACGACCCTCGTCGGCCTCTCCGGCCCGGTCCGCGCCGACACCGTCTCCGGGAACCTGGAGGCGCAGGCCGTCACCGGCGACCTCCGCTTCAACTCCGTCTCCGGCGATCTCACGGTCGTCGAGGGCTCGGGTGCCTCCGTGAAGGCCGATTCCGTGAGCGGCGCCATGATCATCGACCTTGACCCGGACGGCCCGACCGACGTGCGGCTGACCAGCGTCTCCGGCGAGATCGCCATCCGCCTGCCGGCCCCGGCCGACGCCGACGTCGAGGCCAACACGGCGAGCGGCACGATCTCCAACGCCTTCGAGGGCCTGCGGGTGCACGGCCAGTGGGGCGCCCACAAGGTCACCGGGCGGCTGGGCGCGGGCACCGGCAAGCTCCGGGCGACGACGGTCTCCGGCTCGATCGCCCTGCTGCGCCGCCCGCCCAAGGAGGACGAGCCCTGGGAGGCGGAGGCCTGGGAGGCGGAGGCCGGGGAGAGCGCCGAGGCCACGGCCGACGCGACGACCGACCCGATGAGCGGCGCACCGCGCGGCTCGGGGGACAATTCCGTCTCCGGCCAGGGCGACGACCCGACCGATGCCGCAACCGACGCCCCCACCGACGCCCCCACCGACGCCCCGGCCGACGGCACGACCGACAAGAAGGTGCTCTGACATGCCCCCCGTCTTCGCCCATGGCCGCCTCCGTCTCTATCTGCTGAAGCTCCTGGACGAGGCCCCGCGCCACGGCTACGAGGTGATCCGCCTGCTGGAGGAGCGCTTCCAGGGGCTGTACGCACCATCGGCCGGCACCGTCTACCCGCGCCTGGCCAAGCTGGAGGCCGAGCAGCTGGTCACCCACACCACCGAGGGCGGCCGCAAGGTGTACGCCATCACGGACGCGGGACGTGCGGAACTGGCCGACCGCAGCGGCGAGTTGGCCGACCTGGAGCTGGAGATCAGAGAGTCCGTCGCCGAACTCGCCGCCGAGATCCAGGCGGACGTGCGCGGCGCGGCGGGCGACCTGCGGCGCGAGATGCGCGCGGCGGCCTCCGAAGCCCGCAAGGGGAACGGCACCGGGGCGGAGACGCCCTTCGGCGACTTGTCCGACTTCACCGACAAGGAGGCGTGGCGCGCCGCGAAGGATGAGATGCGCCGGGCCAAGCAGGAGTGGAAGGAACAGGCCCGCCGCGCCAAGGACGAGAGCCGCCGCGCCCGCGAGGAGGCCCAGCGCGCCCGACGCCAGGCCAAGGAGGCACAGGACCGCGCCCGGGCCCAGGCCCAGGAGGACGTCCAGCGCATCGCCCGCCGGGTCCAGGAACAGGTGCAGGACCACTTCGCGCGCGGCGACTGGCCGACGGGAGTCCGGGAGGGCCTGACGGAACTGGCCAAGCAGTTCGGCGACTTCGGCAAGGACTACGGCAGAGACTTCGGGTTCGGCCGCCAGGACACCCCCAAGTCGACGCAGCAGCCCGAATACTCCGAGACCCCCGAGGACTTCCCCGCCGACTACGAACCCACCTGGGCCCACGAGACCCCCAGCGGCGACCCGGCCCGCGACCTGGACCGCCTGCTCGACCGCTTCCGCGACGACATCCGCGACGCAGCGAGGGACCACGGCGTGTCAGCGGACCAACTCCGCGACGCCCGCCGCCACTTGTCCAGCGCGGCGGCACACATCGGAGCGCTGCTGCGCACCCCGAAGCCCTGACACGCCCCGCCGGGGAGTACGGCCCGCGCACCCGCGCATCAGCCGTACTCCCCCTCAACCCGCCTTGGCCTCACCCTCGCCGTACAACACCCGGATGACCGCCTCGTACGTCACCCCGCGGTCGGCGAGGACCTCGGCGGGCACGCCGGGACGGCTGACGAGGGCCAGCAGAATGTGCTCGTCCCCGATGTGCCGGTCGCGACGGGAAGTGGCCACCCGCAGCGCCCGTACGAGCACGTCCTTGGCGCCCCGGCTGAAGGGCCGGTGCCCGGACCGCGCCCCCTTGCCCCGCCGGTCACCGGACAGCGCCCCGACCCCGTGCGCCTCCTCCACCCGCGCGACGATCTCCCCCACATCGATCCCCAACCCGGCCAGCGCATCGGCCTCGGCCTGCGACAGCCCACCGCGCCGCCGGGCCTCGCCCAGAGCCTCCCGTACGGACTCCAGCCACTGCCCTCCCCCGAGTGCGGCGAGCGCGAACGAGGCGCGGCTGCCCTCCCGATCGAGCAGCGCGAGCAGCATGTGCTCGGGGTCGACGACAGCGGCCTCACCCCTCTCTGCCTGCTCGACCGCCCCCGTCACCACGGCACGCGCATCCTTTGTGAACCGCTCGAACATCAACGCCTCCCGTACTTCTTGTGCACGGCCTGCCTGCTGACCCCGAGTTCCTCGGCGATCTCCTGCCAGGACCACCCCTGATTACGCGCACTGCGCACCTGCACCGCCTCCAACTGCTCCAGCAGCCGGCGCAACGCCGCGACGGCCCGCAGCCCGACCCGTGGATCGCGGTCGCCGGCCCGCTCGGCGAGATCTGTTGCCTCGGTCATGATGTCAACGTAAGTTGACACACCGATCCGCGTCAACCCCAGTTGACAAAAAAAGCGGCAGGCCCGGGGCAAAGCCCCGAACCCGCCGCAAGCGCCTTGGCGAGAACCGTCAGTTGGTGAGCACGACCTTCCCGAACAGCTCGCCCGACTCCATCCGCTCGAAGCCCTCCCGGGCCCGATCCATCGGAAGCACCTCATCGATCACCGGCCGCACACCGGTGGCGGCACAGAAGGAGAGCAGGTCCTCCAGCTCGTCCTTGGTCCCCATGGTGGACCCGACGATCTTCAACTCCAGGAAGAAGATCCGCGTCAGCTCGGCGTGCGAGGGCCGATCGCCACTGGTGGCACCCGAAATGACCAGCGTGCCGCCCGGCTTGAGCGACTTGACGGAGTGCGACCAGGTGGCCGCGCCCACGGTCTCGATCACGGCATCGACCCGCTGCGGCAGCCGAGCCCCCGGCTCCACGGCCTCGACGGCCCCCAGCTCCAGGGCCCGCTTGCGCTTGGCCTCGTCCCGGCTGGTGGCGAAGACGCGCAGCCCCGCGGCCTTCCCGAGCGCGATGGCAGCAGTGGCGACGCCACCTCCGGCACCCTGCACCAGCACGGAGTCACCGGGCCGTACGCCCGCGTTGGTGAACAACATCCGATAGGCGGTCAGCCAGGCCGTCGGAAGGCACGCGGCCTCGGCGAAGGAGAGTTCCTTGGGCTTGGGCAGGATGTTCCAGGTCGGCACGGCGACCTGCTCCGCGAAGGTGCCCTGGTACCGCTCGGTGAGGATGGACCGGGGCTCCTTGGGCCCCACCCCGTGTCCGCTCTGTCCGATCACGGAGTGCAGGACGACCTCATTGCCGTCCTCGTCGACACCGGCGGCGTCGCACCCGAGGATCATCGGCAACTTGTCCTCCGCGAGGCCCACACCCCGCAGCGACCACAGATCGTGATGATTGAGCGAGGCGGCCTTCACATGGACGGAACTCCAGCCGGGACGGGCCTCGGGGGCCGGTCGCTCCCCCAACTCCAATCCGGAGAGCGGCTGGTCGCGGTCGATTCGGGCGGCGTAGACAGCGAACATGACCTTGACGATAGGCTCCGCCGCGAGCCGACGGAACCACGGCGCCCTGTGAGACACGCCCTCTTGCCAAGGCACCTCGGCATGGGGCCCACCCGAACGGCCCCGTCCCGGGCGACAGAAATGGCCCCGCCCGACCGGGCGAGGCCATCCCCTTCACGTTCCACGTCAGCCGCGCGGCGTCAGCGCCGAGCAACGCCCTCCGCCCGAGCCGCAGCAGCGACCGCGGCCGTGACCGCCGGCGCCACCCGCTCGTCGAACGGCGAGGGGATCACGTAGTCCGCGGCCAGGTCGTCGCCCACGACCGACGCCAGCGCCTCGGCCGCCGCGATCTTCATGCCCTCGGTGATCCGGGACGCCCGCACCTGCAGCGCGCCCGCGAAGATCCCGGGGAACGCCAGCACGTTGTTGATCTGGTTCGGGAAGTCCGACCGACCCGTGGCCACGACCGCCGCGTACTTGTGCGCGACATCCGGATGCACCTCGGGATTCGGGTTGGCCATGGCGAACACGAAGGCTCCCTCGGCCATGGAGGCGACCGCCTCCTCCGGCACGGTCCCACCGGACACCCCGATGAACACGTCCGCCCCGGCCAGCGCCGACTCCAGCGACCCGCTGAGCCCCGCCTTGTTCGTGAACCCGGCCAGCTCCCGCTTCACCGACGTCAGATCGTCCCGGTCCGCCGACACGATGCCCTTGCGGTCGGCCACCGCGACGTCCCCGATACCGGCCTCGACCAGCATCTTCGCGATGGCGACACCCGCGGCGCCGGCACCGGAGATGACGGCCCGCAGATCGCCGAGCCCCTTCCCGGTCAGCCGCGCGGCGTTCCGCAGCGCGGCGAGCGTCACGACGGCCGTACCGTGCTGGTCGTCGTGGAAGACCGGGATGTCCAGCCGCTCCTGCAGCTTCCGCTCGATCTCGAAGCACCGAGGCGCCGAGATGTCCTCCAGGTTCACCCCACCGAAGGACGGCGCGAGCCGCACCACGGTGTCGACGATCTCGTCGACACCCGTGCAGTCGAGAGCGATCGGCACCGCGTCGACGCCGCCGAACTGCTTGAACAGAATCGCCTTGCCCTCCATCACCGGAAGGGAGGCCTCGGGCCCGATGTCGCCGAGCCCCAGCACGGCCGTGCCGTCGGTCACGACGGCGACGACGGACGACTTCCACGTGTAGTCGTGCACCAGCTCCGGCTGGTCGGCGATCGCGCTGCACACCTTCGCGACGCCGGGCGTGTACGCCAGGGACAGGTCGTCCTTGTCACGGACCGGCACGGTGGCCTGCACGGCCATCTTGCCGCCGCGGTGCAGCGCGAACGCGGGATCGAAGGAATCGAGGGGCTCGGCCCCGCCGTCCTGATCGGTTTTGCTTCCGCTGCGAGGATTGACAATCTCCGCTGCCACTTTGTCTGACCCCTTAAGAGTTCTTGGTTTGAGGGTGGGACCACTCCTGGTGAGAAGTGGGCGGGACCGCGCATGGCCTTGCTCGTGGATACGTACGACGTCCGACGTACGGCCGCTACGCGACGGGCGCGCCGCACACGCGCCCTGAGCCCCGGATGAGGGGTGTAAAGAACCTTCTTACCGGACGGACCGCGCTGACGACGAGTCCAATACGTGCAAGATCACATGACGGGAATGGAAACACCCACACCGACGGACACGAATCAGACACGTCCCGACGGCGACACCGGTGTGATTCGTGACCAGATAAGCGGACAATCGACACCAGACACTTCCAAGAGCGACTATCAGTCACAAACCCGCGCAAGCCGCTTCCGCATCCTGAGATGCACCGAAGATCTTCCGGCCGGAAGGGCGGATTCCCGCAGAAGGTGCGGTCAGGATGTACCGACCTGCGACGGTTCGGGGGTAACCCGTTATCCGATTTTGACATGACGGGCGCCCTGAATGCCTTAGTCCGAATGGCAGGATGCCGTAATCACACGAGGTCGCGGCACTCGAAGGTGTGTGCTCTCGTCGACCTAGGAAACCAAGGCCCCTGCCGGTCCCCATGGCAGGAGCCGGCCCCATCGGCAACTCCACCCATCCGCCGGAGGAACCCACCATGACCGCAAGCACCACCCGTCGTACCACCGCAGCACGCGCCCGGCTCGCAGCGGTCGGCTCGATCGCGGTCGCAGGCGCACTGATTCTCACCGGTTGCGGTGACCAGACGAACGACAGCGGCTCGGAGAGCTCCGGCTCCAAGAGCGCGGCACCGCTCGCCGACAAGCTGCCCCAGGCGATCCGCGACAAGGGCGTCATCAAGGTCGGCTCGGACATCGCCTACGCGCCGGTCGAGTTCAAGGACGACTCCGGCAAGACGGTCGGCATCGACCCGGGCCTCGCCGCCGCCATGGGCAAGCAGCTCGGTGTGACGTTCCAGTTCGAGAACGGCACGTTCGACAGCCTCATCACCGGTCTGCGCTCCAAGCGCTACGACATCGCCATGTCCGCGATGACCGACACCAAGGACCGCCAGGAGGGCATCGACTCGGACACCGGCAAGAAGGTCGGTGAGGGCGTCGACTTCGTCGACTACTTCACCGCCGGTGTCTCGATCTACACCCAGAAGGGCAAGAACACCGACATCAAGACCTGGTCGGACCTGTGCGGCAAGAAGATCGTCGTGCAGCGCGGCACGGTCTCCGAGGACCTGGCGAAGTCCGAGGCCAAGAAGTGCACCGGTGGGAAGACGATCTCCATCGAGGCCTTCGACAACGACCAGCAGGCCCAGACCCGCCTGCGTGCGGGCGGCGCGGACGCCGGTTCCTCCGACTTCCCCGTGGCCGCGTACGCCGTGAAGACCTCCGGCGGCGGCAACGACTTCCAGCTCGTCGGCGAGCAGGTCGAGGCCGCGCCGTACGGCATCGCGGTCGCGAAGAACAACACCCAGCTGCGGGACGCCCTCAAGGCCGCGCTGGACGCGATCATCGCGAACGGCGAGTACGACAAGGTCATCAAGGAGTGGGGCGTCGAGGACGGAGCGGTGCAGGAAGCCGCCATCAACGGCGGCAAGTGACCGCATCACCTGACAGCGGGCACTGAAAGGCAATACCTGTGACTGACATCCACAAGACGGACGGGCCGGCGGACACCCCGCCGGCCGGCCCGGAGGCGATCAAGGCCATTCCGGTCCGTCACTACGGGCGGTACGTCTCCGCCGTCGTGGCGCTCGCCCTGCTGGGCGCCGTCGTGTACGCGTTCTCCCAGGGCAAGATCAACTGGGGTGCGATCCCGGACTACTTCTTCGACGACCGTGTCCTGGACGGCGTCGGCAGGACGCTCCTGCTGACCGTCCTCTCCATGGCGATCGGCATCATCGGCGGCATCCTGCTCGCCGTGATGCGCCTGTCGAAGAACCCGGTGACCTCGTCGATCTCGTGGTTCTACATCTGGTTCTTCCGCGGCACCCCGGTCCTGGTCCAGCTCATCGTCTGGTTCAACCTGGGCCTGGTCTTCGAGTACATCAACCTCGGCCCGTTCTACAAGAACGAGTGGTCGGACTTCATGACCCCGTTCCTGACGGCGCTGCTGGGCCTCGGCCTCAACGAGGCCGCGTACATGGCGGAGATCTGCCGTGCCGGTCTGCTCGCGGTCGACGAGGGCCAGACCGAGGCCTCCCACGCGCTGGGCATGAGCCACGCGAAGACGCTGCGCCGGATCGTGATCCCGCAGGCGATGCGCGTGATCGTGCCGCCCACGGGCAACGAGGTCATCAACATGCTGAAGACGACCTCGCTGGTCTCGGTCGTCCAGTACCCCGAGCTGTTCCGCGCGGCCCAGGACATCGGCCAGACCTCAGGCGCCCCGGCCGAGATGCTGTTCCTGGCGGCGGCCTGGTACCTGCTGCTGACCTCGGTCTTCAGCATCGGCCAGTACTACCTGGAGCGCTACTACGCCCGCGGGTCGAGCCGCTCGCTGCCGGCGACCCCGTTCCAGAAGATCAGGGCGAACGTGCTGTCCCTGTCCAACCGCTCGAAGCCGACAGGAGGCACCGCATGACCGCCATGGTGAAGGCCGAAGGCGTCCACAAGTCCTTCGGGCTCGTAGAGGTCCTCAAGGGCATCGACCTGGAGGTCAAGCAGGGCGAGGTGTTCTGCCTCATCGGCCCCTCCGGGTCCGGCAAGTCCACCTTCCTGAGGTGCATCAACCACCTGGAGAAGATCAACGCCGGTCGGCTGTACGTCGACGGCGAGCTCGTCGGCTACCGCCAGAAGGGCGACAAGCTGTACGAGCTCAAGGACAGCGAGGTCGCGGTGAAGCGCCGGGACATCGGCATGGTGTTCCAGCGGTTCAACCTGTTCCCGCACATGACGGCGCTGGAGAACGTCATGGAGGCGCCGATCCAGGTCAAGGGCACCAGCAAGGCCCAGGCCAGGGAGCGCGCGGCACAGCTCCTGGAGCGTGTGGGCCTCGCGGACAAGGCCGGCGGCTACCCCTCCCAGCTCTCCGGCGGCCAGCAGCAGCGTGTGGCCATCGCCCGGGCGCTGGCGATGGACCCGAAGCTGATGCTCTTCGACGAGCCGACCTCGGCCCTCGACCCGGAGCTGGTGGGCGACGTCCTCGACGTCATGCGCGACCTCGCCGAGTCCGGCATGACGATGGTCGTCGTCACCCACGAGATGGGCTTCGCCCGCGAGGTCGGCGACAGCCTGGTCTTCATGGACGGCGGTGTGGTCGTGGAGTCCGGCGACCCGCGCGAGGTCCTGAGCAACCCGCAGCACGAGCGGACGCAGGCGTTCCTGTCCAAGGTGCTGTAGACAGCCGTAGGGAAACAGTTCGGCCCCGCCAGTCCTCTTGGCGGGGCCGAACTGTTTGTCGTCGTTGATGACTTGACTAGATGTCCTGCGCGCGGGCCGGCGAGGCCGTGAAACGCCCCTTCTTCCGCGTCACTTGAGCGCCAGCAACAGCGTGTCCGAGGGCGAGCACCACACCGGCCGTGCCTCCCCGAACCCCTGCTCGCGCAGTACGCGCGCGTGCCACTCGGGGGACGGCATGTCGCCGTCGGCGTGCTCGCCGTAGATCTCGAAGCGGCGGGCCGTCGGCGCGGCCAGCACCGGGTCCTTGGCGGCCAGCTGCCACCACTCGGACCAGTCGAGGGCGCCCTCCGTCTTGGCCTGATCCATGCGGGTGTGGCGCTGGGCTCGCTCGGCCGCGTTGATCCGGGGCGTCGACTCGTCGATCATGTGGTCCGCGTTCAGGAAGACACCGCCGTCGCGGACCAGCTCCGCGACCTGACCGTAGAGGGTCGGGAGGGGTTCACGGTGCAGCCAGTGCAGGGCCGTGGCGGTCAGGACGGCGTCGTAGGAGTCGTACGGCAGTTTCGCCGGCCAGTCGGGGTCCTTGAGGTCGGCGGTGACGAAGGAGACCCGCTCGTCGCCCGCGAAGGTGCCCTCGGCGATGGCGAGGAGCGCCGGGTCGAGGTCGACACCGGTGCTGGTGGCGTCGGGGAACCGGGCGAACAGCCGGGCGGAGATACTCCCCGTGCCGCACGCGAGATCGAGCACGCGCGGGGTGGGTCCGACGAGGGCCTCGACCATGTCGAGCATGATCCGGAAGCGTTCCTCGCGGTCGGGCATGTACCACTCCTGCTGCCGGTCCCAGCTCTTCTGCCAGGCGAGCCAGTCGGCGGTCGGGGTGGTCTCGGTGTCCGTGCCCATGTCCGTCATCGAACCCTCCATCGCGCAGGTCACGTAATACCCTGGAAGCACGATCAGCTCTTACCCGACCGCCTCACGACGATAGAACGCCTCCGTAAGGACTACAAGTGGAACTGGCCTATTACTCGGACTACGCCGTACGACTCGTCAACAGCGAGGACCCGGCCCGGGGCAAGGACTCGCTGACCTCGGTCGAGGCCGTCCGCGACCTGTTCGGCGTCAGCCAGGAGGCGGGCCGTCGCGCCACCGACGCCGACGTCACCCGCTTCCGCTCGGTCCGTGCGCGGCTGAGGGCGGTGTTCGAGGCGGCGGACGAGGGCGACGAGGCGCTGGCGGTGAACCTCCTGAACTCGCTCCTGCTGGAGTTCCCGGTGAGCCCGCAGATCTCCGGCCACGACTTCCGGGACGACGACGGCCGTCCCCTGTGGCACATGCACCTCGCGGACCACCCGTCGAACGCGACCGCGGGCTACGCGGCCATCGCGGCGATGGGCCTGGCGTTCCATCTCACCGAGTACGGCGTGGACCGCCTGGGCCTGTGCGAGGCTGCGCCGTGCCGCAACGCCTACCTCGACACCTCCACCAACCGCTCCCGGCGCTACTGCTCGGACCGCTGCGCGACCCGCGCGAACGTGGCCGCCTACCGGGCCCGCAAGCGCCTGGAGGCCGACCGGTCGGCCAGGACGAGCCGTACCGCCGACAGCGCCCAGCGCGCCACCGCGAACGGCGAGCGCTGATCCGGCTTGCGCGGCCGGTAGCGCAGCCGGACCCTGCCCAGGATCAGCTCGTCCGGCACGACCCCGTAGTCGGTGCTGTCACCCCCCGCGTACGCGTTGTCCCCGAGGACCCACCAGCCGCCCTCGCGGCGCTCCGCGGCCCGCTTGACCACGAGCAGGTCCTGCTGGAACGGATGCCGCAGCACCACCACGTCACCGGGCCTGATCCGGCCCCGGTGCTGCACCACGAGCAGATCGCCGTGATACAGCGTGGGCACCATCGACGGTCCGGTCACCTCGGCCCACCCGAAGGGCCGGTCCGCCCGCCCGCGCTCGGTCTCCTGCGACAACTCCGGCATCCCCGGCACCTCCCCAGTAGGGTCCTCCACCAGTCTCAGTCTCACCCCGGACTTTTGTCCTAAGCCCATGGGGGCACTCGCGAAAACCCGTCTTGCAGGGAGTAATGTCCCACCTGAGAAGACGATCACGAGGAAGGAATGCTCCATGCTTTCCCGCCTGTTTGCCCCCAAGGTCAAGGTCAGCGCACACTGCGACCTTCCCTGCGGTGTGTACGACCCGGCCCAGGCCCGCATCGAGGCGGAGTCGGTGAAGGCCGTACAGGAGAAGATGGCCGCCAACGACGACCCGCACTTCCAGGCGCGTGCCACCGTCATCAAGGAACAGCGCGCCGAGCTCGCCAAGCACCACGTCTCGGTGCTCTGGAGCGACTACTTCAAGCCCCCGCACTTCGAGAAGTACCCGGAGCTGCACCAGCTCGTCAACGACGCCCTGAAGGCCCTCTCGGCCGCCAAGGGCTCCACCGACCCGGCGACGGGCCAGAAGGCGCTGGACTACATCGCCCAGATCGACAAGATCTTCTGGGAGACCAAGAAGGCCTGATCTTTGATCAGACCGTTTGACCTGCAATTTCCTTGGTTGCCAGGTCTACCTGACCGCACCCGGTCCGCAGGCCGCCGAACACGGCGTCCATGACGGTCCGGGTGCGGTCTTCTTCGCCCGGCCACACGGTTCTCCACAACGTCGAAAAATGCCGACTGACTCCGGTGATGAGTTTTCGCGCCCGCACCCGTCACACCTACGACGGGACGCGACGAGGCGGAAGGACGACGTGATGAGTGCGGACACGCGGCTGGAGGAGCTGGGCGTGAGCGGGCTGGCCGAGGTCGACGAGCCGGCGTTCTCGGGGCTGGCGGAGCGGCACCGGCGGGAGCTGCACGTGCACTGCTACCGGATGCTCGGGTCGTTCGAGGACGCCGAGGACACCGTGCAGGAAACGTTCCTCCGTGCCTGGCGGCGGCGGGAGACCTTCGAGGGGCGGTCGACGTTCCGGGCCTGGCTGTACCGGATCGCCACCAACGCCTGCCTGGACCTGCTCGCCAAGTGCCGCCCGGAGCCTGCGACCGGCGGCGAGGTGCCGTGGCTTCAGCCCTACCCGGACCGGCTGCTCGACGAGTTGCCCGCGGGCGACGCGGACGAGCCGGAGACCGTCGCCGTCGCGCGGGAGACGATCGAGCTGGCGTACCTGGTCGCGGTCCAGCACCTCGCGCCGCGCCCGCGGGCCGTGCTGATCCTGCGGGACGTGCTCGGCTGGCCGGCGAAGGACGTCGCGGAACTCCTCGGGGACTCCGTCAACTCCGTGAACAGCGCGCTGCAGCGGGCCCGCGCCGGCATGCGGGAGCACCTGCCCGCCGAGCGGCAGGACTGGACCGGCGGCGAACAGGACGCCGGGACGCGCGAGCTGGTGCGCCGCTTCACCGACGCCAGCGTGGCCACGGACGTCGACGGGCTCGCCGCGATGCTGCGGGACGACGTCCGCTGCTCGATGCCGCCCACGCCGGGCCTGTACGTCGGCCGCGACGCGGTGGTGAACGACTGGGTCGAGGACGGCTTCGAGGGCATGAAGGGCCTGCGCGGCGTCCCCATCTCCGTGAACCGGCAGCCCGCCGTCGCCTTCTACCTCTGGCGGGACCGGGAGGGCGCGTACCTGCCGCTGACGATCGACGTCCTGCGCGTCACCGGCGGGGCGATCACCGAGATCGTCACCTTCCACGACGACCAGTTCCCGCGGCTCGGGCTGCCGGAGCGCCTGCCGGCGGACGGCACGGAGTAGTCCCGGTGCGGACGCTCGCGCTCCGCGGTGGCGGCCCCTGGCGACATGATCGGAGGAACCGTCAATCAACGGCGAAACGTGACGAATCGACGGCCCGGCAGGCTCAAGGTTCCGTGAGTCGGCGGTGATTGTGTTCACGCGGTGATCGGTGGCCTCGGATCGCCGCGGTCCCGTAGGTTCTGGCATGTCCACCCCGTCGGCCGATCTGCGACGCGGGTGGCGTACGGGGGAAGCTGAGCAGCACTCGGATCCCGTCTCGGCCCGTGCGGTCGCGGCGGCTTTCGCTGTGCGCTGCGCAGGCGGGCGAGTGGGATCACCTCACCCGGCGGCCGGCCCCCGCCGGACGGAATGTCGATCCCTTGGAGAACGCCCGCTTGAACTCAGCCTGGATACGCCCCAATTCCCGTTGGCTGAGAGGGGCTCCCCTCCGCCTCATCCCGTTTCTGTGGACCCTCGCTCTCGGTCTGTGGGGGCTGTCCCGGCAGCACAGCGTGTGGCGGGACGAGGCCGCGACCTGGCAGGTGGCGCGACGGTCCACCGGGGACATCTGGCACATGCTCGGGCAGGTCGACGCCGTGCACGGGCTCTACTACCTGCTGATGCACGGGGTCTTCACCTGCTTCGGCGCCGGCACCACGACCCTGCGGCTGCCCTCGGTGCTGGCCATGGGGGTGGCGGCGGTCTGTGTGGCGGAAATCGGCCGTCGGCTGGCCGGGGGCCGGGCGGGCCTGGCGGGAGGGCTGGTGTTCGGGCTGCTGCCGGCCGTGCAGTTCCAGCTCCAGGAGGGGCGCCCGTACGCCCTGATCGCGGCCGGGGCGGGCATCTCGACGCTGTTGCTGGTGATGGTCCTGGAGGGGCGCGGCCGAGCCGTGCACTGGGCCGCGTACGGCGGCACGGTCGCGGTGTGCGGGCTGCTGAACTGGCTGTCGCTGCTGATCCTGCCGGCCCACCTGGCGACCCTGCTGTGGACGCGGGCCGGCCGGCGAATATCGACGCGCTGGGCGGTGGCCGCCACCGCGGCCGTGGCCGCCGTACTGCCGTTGATCCTGTTCAGCCGGAGCCAGGCCGAACAGGTCTCCTGGATTCCCCCGCTGACCTGGCACATGCTGATCGGCCCGGCGGTCCTGCTGGCGCTCGGCGGCCTCGGCGCGCTGCTGGACCGGCCGAGCGCGGGCCGGCTGTCGGTCGCGGCCGTCGGACTGCCGCTGCTGGCGGTGCCGCAACTCGGCCTGCTGGGACTCTCCGTGGTCCGGCCGCTCTTCCTGGACCGCTACGTCCTGTTCAGCATGCTGGGGCTGGCCCTGCTGATCGGCACGGCGCTGGGTACGGCGGCACGGGCGGCCGGGCCCCGTTTCCCGAGGGCGTCGGCGTGGCTCGTCCCGGGCGTGGTCGCCCTGGTGGCCGTGGCGCTGCTGCCGCAGTCGCTGGCCAAGCGCTCCCCGGCGAGCCGGGTGGACGATGTGCTGGCCGTCGCGGCGGACGTACGGCGGCTGAAGGAGCCCGGGGACGCGGTGGTCTTCGTACCGGCGGCCCGGCGCGACACCGCACTGGTCTCCCCCGGCGACTTCACCGGGCTGCGGGACGTGGCGCTGGCGAAGAGCCCGGCGGCGTCGGGGACGTTGAAGGGCGAGGAGGCGGATCCGGCGCGGATACGGGCCGCGATGCTGGCGCAGCGGCGGATACTGCTGGTCACCGATGCGTCCGAGGTGGCGCGGGCGGTGACGGCGGAGCGGGACAAGGCGAAGGCCGCCGTGCTGGAGGAGCACTTCAGGGTGGTGGCGGACGTACAGGTCCGGGGGCGGCGGGTGACGGTGTACGAGCGGACCGGGCCGCGCCGCCAGCCGGCGGAGGAGGCCTGATCCGCAGGCCTCCTCAAAGCACGCCCCAGAAGGTGGCGCGAGGTTGGTAAGGGTCCTGCGAAGCAGGCGTGGTGACGCTTCGGGCCGCCGTACGAATGCCGCTTCGAGGCCGGTCGACCCCTACGACTGCCGCGCGCGGGACCGCGTAGACGGATCTACGATCGCCTCATGAGCATCCGCTGGACCTACGCGTTCATCGACCGTCCCGTCGCGGCCTTCGGCCGGGCCAATGCCTTCTGGACGGCGGTGACGGACACCGCGCTGTCCGAACTCCGGGGCGATGAGGGCGAGTTCGTGACCCTGCTGCCGGGCGGCGGGGCGGACGCCAGTGTGAAGGCGCAGGGGGTCGACTCGGGCCCCGGTGGCGCGCATCTCGACTTCGCCGTGGACGACGTACCGGACTTCGTGAAGTCGGCACTCGGGCTCGGGGCGGGCCTGGCCGCCGAGCACGAGGGATGGGCCGTACTGCGGTCGCCCGCCGGGCAGTTGTTCTGTGCCGTGCCCTGGCACGGGGAGTCGGTGCGCCCGCCCGTGGCGCGCGGCAGCCGGCTCGACCAGGTCTGTGTGGACGTACCGCCATCGGCCTACGACGCCGAAGTCGCCTTCTGGAACGCCCTGTTGGACGGCTGGGAGTCGGCGCCCGGCTCGCTGCCCGAGTTCCATGTGCTGCGGCCACCGGCCGGGCTGCCCGTGCGCGTCCTGCTCCAGCGGGTCGACGAGGAGCGTGCGGCCTCCGCCCACCTGGACCTCGCCTGCGCGGACATCCCGGCGACCCGCGCCCGGCACGAGGAGCTGGGCGCGACCTTCGTCGCCCAGGGTGCCCACTGGACGGTGATGCGCGATCCGACGGGCGGGACGTACTGCCTGACGGGGCGGGACCCGGAGACGGGCGGACTGCCCCGCCTCAGCGCGTCCTGATGAAGCAGAGTGCCTGACCGTCCCCGTCGGGCGTGGCACCCGCGCACGCCGACTCCCACCCCTCCGGCAGCGACGGGGTCGGACTTGCCTCCTCCCAGCGGTACGGTCCTGGCGGCTCGGCCGAGTCCCGCAACCACAGCGTCGCCCCGCCCGCCACGACCACGACGATCACCCACGCCATCACGACCCACCGCCATAACCGGCGTCGCCCCGTCACTTCCACGTCTCCACGTCCACGACCGCGTCCACCGGGATCGGCCCGTACACATGCGGGAACTCCTCGCCCCCGGGCTGCGGCGCCTCGTACTTCACGGGCACCTCCAGCCGGGCGGGGTCCACGACCAGCACCACCAGTTCGTCCGGGCCGGCGTAGGAGCCGTACAGGAAGGCGGCCACGGACGGGAGTTGGGCGCGGGTCGAGCAGTGGATGAAGCCCTCGTCCTGAAGGGTGCGGCCACGGGTCGACATCTCGTAGGCGCCGCGCTCGCGGGCCGCCTCCCACAGGGAGCGTTCGGTGAGGTGCAGTATGTACATGTGTTCGGGCATGGCGTGAGGTTACGGCGTCAGCCGTGCCGCCCGCGCGCGCAGATACCGCTGCTCCGGCAGGCTCAGCGTCTTTTCGGCCGCGGCCTCGTAGGCGGCGCGCGCCTCGTCAGGGGCGCCGGCCCGCTCCAGGAGATGCCCGCGGACCGCGTCCAGCCGGTGCCCGGCACCCAATTCATCCTCCAGTGAGGCCAGTTCCGCCAGTCCGGCACGCGGGCCGTGGACCATGGCGACGGCGACGGCGCGGTTGAGACGCTCGACCGGCCCGGGGACGAGGCGCACCAGGACGTCGTAGAGCCCGAGGATCTCCTGCCAGTCGGTCTCTCCCGCGGACGGAGCCTCGTCATGGACGGCGGCGATGGCGGCGCGGAGCTGGTAGGGGCCGGCGCGGCCCCGGCTCAGGGCCCGGGTGACCAGGACGACGCCCTCGTCGATCGCGGCCTTGTCCCAGCGGTCGCGGTCCTGCTCGTCGAGCGGGACGAGTTCCCCGTGCGGGCCGGTGCGGGCGTCGCGGCGGGCGTCGGTGAGCAGCATCAGCGCGAGCAGGCCGGCCACCTCGCCGTGGTCGGGGAGGAGACGGTGGACCTCGCGGGTCAGCCGGATCGCCTCACCGGCGAACTCCCGCCGTTGCAGGCTGGTACCCGAGGTCGCCGTATAGCCCTCGTTGAAGATCAGGTACAGGGTCTGCAGGACCGCGGGCAGGCGGTCCTCCCAGTTGTCGGGCCGCCCGAAGCGGACACCGCGGACCTTCTGCTTGGCCCGGCTGATCCGCTGGGCCATCGTCGCCTCGGGGACCAGGTACGCGCGGGCGATCTCCGCAGTGGTCAGACCGCCGACGGCACGCAGGGTGAGGGCGATCTGGGCGGGCGGGGTCAGGTCCGGGTGGCAGCTGAGGAACAGCAGGGTGAGGGTGTCGTCCTCGCGGGGAGCGCGGTCGGCGCCCGGGGGCGGGGCCGTGAAGGCGTCCCTTGGCGACAGTGCCGCGACCTTCTCCTCCCGGGCCCGGCGTGCCTCCTCCGCGCGCAGGGCGTCGGTCAGCCGGCGCGAGCCGACCCTGATCAGCCAGCCGCGGGGGTTGTCCGGGACACCGGTGCGCGGCCACTGCTCGGCCGCGGCGAGCAGGGCCTCCTGCACGGCGTCCTCGGCGGTGTCGAAGTGGCCGTAGCGCCGCACCAGCGCGCCGAGGACCTGCGGCGCGTGGCGGCGCAGCAGGTCCTCGGTCTCGGGTGTGACGCTCATGTACGGCTCAGCCGATGTCTCCGGCCCCGTCGTCGATGGGCCGGATCACCACCGGGTACACGGGGGCTCCGGCCGGCTGGGGGCAACTGAGGACGCGCTCGGCGATCTCCGTGACCCGCTCCAGGCTCGCGCAGTCCAGCACCCAGTAACCGGCCAGCAGTTCCTTGGTCTCGCTGTACGGCCCGTCGGTGATCACCGCCTTGCCGTCGTCACCCAGGGTGACATGCCGGGTCTTCGCGGGCTCGGCCAGCCCCTGTCCGTCGATCATCTCGCCACTCTCGGCGAGGTCGTCGTTGAGGGCCTGCATGAAGGCGTACATCGCCTGGACGTCCTGCTGGCTCCAGGCCACGGAGTGCTCGGACCCCTTGCCCTGCATCGCCTCGTAGTCCGCCTGCGTGCCCTGCACCATGACCAGGTACTTCATCGGTCCGCTCCTTCTGTTTCCGTCGGCTCGGGCCACCCTCGACGGGCGGCTTTCACAGGGGACGTCGGAGCCGGGCCGGGTTTCTCGACACGGTGCTCAGGACTTCTTCACGGTGTGTGTCTCGGGCTGCTTCGGCCGCTCGTGCTTCTCCTCGTGCTCGGCGCCTTCTTCGGAGTACGCCTCGCAGTCGGGGTTCTTGCACGGGCCGCCCACCCAGGTGGGGACCCAGGCGCCCAGCGTCTTGTGGCGCTTGACGACCGTGTCGACGGGCTGTCCGCAGTCGGGACAGACGTGCTCTTCGCTGCCCATGTCCTCAGAGTAGGGCGGGATACGGCTCAGCGCTTCCTGCTGTACGTACGAACCACGGCGCCGTTGCCGAACGTCCGCGCCTCTTCGTGGATGAACTCCGTGACGGCGAAGCCCGAGCCGAACATCGGCATGCCCGAGCCGTACACGAGGGGGTACGTCTTGATGACGAGCTCGTCGATCTCGTCGAGCAGCGCGCCGGCGAGCTCCGAGCCGCCGCACAGATAGATGTCCAACCCGCCCTCCTCCGCCTTCAGTTCGCGGACCTTGCCGACGAGGTCGTCCGCGACGATCTCGACCTGCGGGTCGGGCGACTCGGTCAGGCTGCGCGAGGCGACGTACTGGCGCATATGGGCGTACGGACTGGTGACGCCCTCCTTCAGGGCCAGGTCGTAGCTGGCCCGGCCCTGGATGATCGTGTCGAACCGCCGGTTGGCCAGGTCGTCGAAGCCGAGCGCGCGGCGGCCGTGGGTCGGCATGGTCTCCGGGTACTCCGCCTTGAGGAACCCCAGGAACTCCTCGTCGACAAAGGAGATCATCGCCGTGGCGTCGCCGCTCGGGTCCCCGATGAACCCGTCGATCGAGCACGCGATGAAGTAGGTGAGCTTTCGCAAGCCGGTCTCTTTTCGTAAGGTGTGCGCAACCACTCCGGTTGTAGTGCTTCAGTTGTAGTACTTCGTTTGTAGTGGTTGCAAGGGCATTTACGGGAGCACTCCCGGGACCGGTTGAAGTGAGAGAGGGGATTCCGAATGGCGGGCAATCCGGAGCGCCGGGCCGCCCTCGTCGACGCGGGCGTCGAGGTGCTCGCCCGGGAGGGAGCGCGCGGGCTGACGTTCCGCGCGGTGGACGCCGAGGCAGGGGTGCCGGTCGGCACCGCCTCCAACTACTTCACCGGGCGCGACGACCTGCTCCGCCAGATCGACGCCCGGCTGCATGTGCGGCTGGCGCCGGACCCGGAGGTGATCGCCGGGCTGCTGACCCGGCCGAAGGACCGCTCCCTGGTCATGGCCTTCATGCACGATCTGATGGGCCGCGCCACCCGCGATCGCACGGGCTATCTGGCCCTGCTGGAGATGCGCCTGGAGGCCACCCGGCGCCCCGAACTGCGCGCCTCCTTCACCAAGTCGGTGCGCGGTGACCTGGAGGAGGGCATGGACTTCCACCGCGGCGCCGGACTGCCGGGCGGCGACGAGGCCGTCACCGTGCTCTATCTCGCGATGCTCGGGCTGATCCTGGAGCATCTGACACTCCCGGACGTACTGGACGGCGTCCTGCCCGGGGTGAGCGTGCCGGACGGGCTGGTGGAGCGGATCGTGGCGACGATCGTGCCGGAGCAGTAGGAGAGGTGGCGGTTCAGCCGCGCGGTTCGCGCCACATCGGCCACATCCGCGGGCCGTCCGGGAGGTCGAGCGGGTCGCCCTCCAGCTCGAAGCCGAGGCGCTCGTACAGATGCCGGCTGCGGGCGCTGCTCGCCTCCAGATAGGCGGCCACACCCTCCTCGTCGCAGCGGTCGAGGACCGAGTTGATGAGCGCGGTGCCGAGGCCCTCGCCCTGGCGCCCGGGTGTCGCGGCGATCATCCACAGGTATTCGTGGGCCCGGCCCTCCGGGTGGATGGCCGCCGTCAGACGTCCTATCTGCTCCACGCGCTCGTTGCCCGGGTCGACGGCCTCGCGCAGCCGGACCGGCCCTTCCTCGTCCTGGCCGTGCGCCTCCGCCGGCACGGACATCCACAGCGCGCACGCCGTGCCGTCCTCGGTGACGTCGATACGGCCGTGGGCGAGCACGATGTCGGTGAACGCCGCCATCAACCGGGGGTGGGTGGTACGGCGATGCTCCTCGTCCGGGAACACCCAGCCGCTGACCGGATCGTCCTGGAAGGCCGCGTCCAGCAGCCGGACCACCAGCTCCCGGTCCTCCTCGCCCGCCGTCCGGATCGCGACGCCCATGATCTGCACCCGCCCCTTCGTGTCAACCGGCCTTGATCGTAAGGGGAATGGGGACGGCGTGACGTTCGTGGGGCCAAGTTGTCGAGATCCGGCCGGTGTGACGCGCGGGCGCACGGGTACACAGGGGCGGGCCCCGCACACCGTGGGGATGTGCGGGACCCGCCGTTCCGGAGCCGCCCGCCGGCCGTACGGGGTCAGGAGCCGTACGGCCCGGACGCTCCGGAGCCTCGACGACCGCCGCGTCCCTCAAGGGGACGGCGATCGGGTCGTGCCGTGGTGGTGCGTGGTACGGCCGCGTCGAGCAGTGCGGCTGCCGACGTGCGCTCAGTTGCTGCGTCGGGTCACGAACTCCGCCAGCGCCAGCAGTCCGCCCGCCTCCTCCGGGTCGGGCACGGCTCGGGCGAGCTCCTGCATGGCCCGGGCCATCCGGTCGGCGGCCTGGGCCTGCGCCCAGTCACGGCCACCGGCCCGCTCGACGGCGAGCGCGGTGCGCTGCAGGTCCTCCTTGTCGTACGGCATCTCGTACAGCGCGGCCAGCTCCGCCGCCGCCGGACCGCCGGAGGTCAGCGCGGCGACGACCGGCAGGGACTTCTTACGAGCGGCGAGATCCGCGCCGGCCGGCTTCCCGGTGTGGCGCGGATCGCCCCATATGCCGATGACGTCGTCGATGAGCTGGAAGGCGAGCCCGGCCTCACGGCCGAACGCGTCCAGCGCCGCCACGTCCTCCGCCGCCGCCCCCGCGTACAGCGCGCCCAGGGCACAGGCGCACCCCAGCAGCGCACCCGTCTTGGCCTCGGCCATGGCGAGCACCTCGTCCAGGCCGACCTCGCCCGGTCCCCGCTTCTCCAGCGCCGTGTCCGAGTGCTGACCGGCGCACAGTTCGACGACACAGTCCGCCAGCCGGGCGGCGGCCGGCGCGGACGCCGGGTGCGGGTCCTCGGCGAGGAGCCGCAGGGCCAGCGCCTGGAGGGCGTCGCCGCCGAGGATCGCGTCGGCCTCACCGAACACGGTCCAGGCGGTGGGCCGGTGCCGGCGGGTGGTGTCCTGGTCCATCACGTCGTCGTGCAGCAGCGTGAAGTTGTGCACCAGTTCCACCGCGACCGCCGCCGGTACGGCCGCCGCCCGCGCCCTCGGCCCGCCGAGCGCGGCGGCCGCCGTGAGGACGAGGGCGGGACGGATCGCCTTGCCCGCGTTGCCGACCGCCGGAGTGCCGTCCGGGTGCTCCCAGCCGAAGTGGTAGAGCGCGACCCGGCGCATGGAGGGCGGCAACGACTCGATCGCGGCGCGCAGTTCCGGGTCGACCGAGGCCCGGACGCGCTCCAGGAGCACCGCTGCCTCGACACCGTCGAGCGGGCCCGGCCTGCCGCCTTCCCTTTCGACCGCGCCGGACCTCGGCCCTTGGAGCGTCTCGGTGGACGGCCGCGCCCCGGCGGGGCGTTGCTGCGTCTCCGTCATGAACTCACCCATGGCATCGCCTCGGAGAGTCGGCGGACAGTGGCCCTTCCGCTACGGCTGGGCGCCTACCCGGAGGGTCTACCCACGGCGGCGGCACGGGACACGGCGCACCGACGGCGGGAGTTCGCGGCAGTGTCACCGCCAGCGGCCGATCTCGACGTTCTCCAGCACCCCGAGGGCGTCCGGCACCAGGACCGCGGCCGAGTAGTACGCCGTCACCAGGTACTTGATGATGGCCTGTTCGTTGATGCCCATGAAGCGGCAGGACAGGCTCGGCTCGATCTCGTCCGGGATGCCCGCCTGCTGGAGCCCGATGACGCCCTGCTCGGCCTCGCCCGTACGCATGGCGATGATCGAGGTCGTACGGGCCTCGGTGACCGGAATCTTGTTGCAGGGGTAGATCGGCACACCGCGCCAGGTGGGGATGCGGTTGCCGGCCATCTCGATGGTCTCGGGGACCAGGCCGCGCTTGTTCAGCTCACGTCCGAACGCGGAGATCGCGCGCGGGTGGGCGAGCAGCAGCTTGGTGCCCCGCCGGCGGCTGAGCAGCTCGTCCAGGTCGTCGGGGCTGGGCACACCGTCGTGCGGCTGCAGGCGCTGGTCGTACTCGCAGTTGTGGAGCAGCCCGAACTCGCGGTTGTTGACGAGCTCGTGTTCCTGACGCTCCTTCAGGGCCTCCACGGTCAGCCGGAGCTGCTGCTCGGTCTGGTTCATCGGCTGGTTGTAGAGGTCGGCCACGCGCGAGTGGATGCGCAGCACCGTCTGGGCGATGCTCAGTTCGTACTCACGGGGCCGGGCCTCGTAGTCGACGAAGGTGTGCGGGATGTCCGGCTCACCGCTGTGGCCGGCCGCGAGGTCGACCTCCTTCTCGCCGTACTTGTTGGTGCGCTGCTGCGGGATCGACCGCAGCTGTTCCAGATGTTCGTTCAGCGACTCGGCGCGCTCCGCGACCTGCTCGACGTCCTGGCGGGGCAGCACGAGCACCGTGCAGGCGGTGACCGCGCGGGCGGTGTACTCCCAGATGGCGTCGGAGTCGAGCAGCGCCTGCTCACCGAGGTAGGCGCCGTCGGCGAGGACGCCGAGGGACTCGTCCTCCCCGTAGGGGCCGGTGCCGAGCTTCTCCACCCTGCCGTGCGCCAGCAGGTACACCTCGTCGGTGGGGCTGCCGAACGAGGCGATCACCTGGCCCGCGGCGAACTCGCGCTGCTGGCAACGCTGGGCGAGCTCCGAGAGCACGTCCTCGTCCTCGTACGACCGCAGCGCCGGCAGCTCGCACAACTCGGCTGGGACCACCTCGACACGATCGCCGGTCTTCACGAACGTGATGCGGCCGTCCCCGACGGCGTAGGTCAGACGCCGGTTCACCCGGTACGTGCCGCCCTGCACGTTCACCCAAGGCAGCATGCGCAGCAGCCAGCGGGAGCTGATCTCCTGCATCTGCGGCGCGGACTTGGTTGTGGTGGCCAGGTTCCGCGCCGCCGCCGTGCCGAGACTCTGCTGCGGCTTGCCCTGCTCCGTGCGGACCTCTTCGCCTACCGACATAAGGAATTGCCCTCCCGGTCATGCAACGACGCCCATCTGGCGCCACGCATCGCGATCTGCGGGGTCGAGCCTTCCATTACTGAGCGTGCCGATGCTATTACCCGAACGAGCGGGAATGGATCACGAGCGACTGGGCAAATAGAGGGACCTTGTCCAGTGATACGGCTTCCGACGAACTGCTCCCGAGGTGTCCGAAAAGACTCGCACACCGTGCGATTCGAGGAGTCCCGTCTGCCCGTTTTCGGTAGAGCACCGGTACGAGGCGGTCGCGTACGGCGGCCGGCGAACGGCGTGAAGGAGGCGGCGGCCATGGCCACACCCATGTCCGCGAGCAGGTTCCTGGAGAGACTCAGAGCGGAGGGCGTCACGGTCGTCGAGGTGGGCGACTGGGAGCACCACAACCGCAACCACGTGGGGCCGTGGGGTCCGGTCCACGGCGTGATGATCCACCACACGGTGACCAAGGGCAGCGCGCAGACCGTGGAACTCTGCCGCAACGGCTACGAGGGCCTGCCGGGCCCGTTGTGCCACGGCGTCATCACCAAGGACGGCAGGGTCCACCTCGTCGGCTACGGCCGCGCCAACCACGCCGGCCTCGGCGACGACGACGTGCTGCGCGCGGTCATCGCCGAGACGGCACTGCCTGCTGACAACGAGGCCAACACCGACGGCAACCGTCACTTCTACGGCTTCGAGTGCGAGAACCTGGGCGACGGTCAGGACCCGTGGCCCGAGGCCCAGCTGTCGGCGATCGAACGGGTCTCGGCCGCCGTCTGCCGCCAGCACGGCTGGACCGAGCGGTCGGTGATCGGCCATCTGGAGTGGCAGCCCGGGAAGGTGGATCCACGAGGGTTCACGATGGCAGGGATGCGGGGACGGATTCGGGAGCGGCTGGCGTAGCGCGGGGTTGATGCCCACGGCGGCCAGCGCGAGTGCGTGGGACTGCGCCGCCTTTTCGACCGGCCCAGCATTTCAGCCCGACGGGCGTTCGAGGACAAGCGACAATGGCGTGGTGACCAGCCACGACGCCGTGCCGGATCTCGCCCGCCTCCGCCCGCGACTCCCCTCCCCCTTGCAGGAGCTCACGGACGACCGGTTCGCGCGGCGCGGGCTGCGGCTGCTGCTCAAGCGGGACGATCTGATCCACCCGGAGCTGATCGGCAACAAATGGCGCAAGCTCGCGCCGAATCTGTCGGCCGCGGGACACCGTACGGTCGTCACCTTCGGCGGCGCCTACTCCAACCACCTGCGCGCCACCGCCGCCGCCGGCCGCCTCCTCGGTCTGCGCACGGTGGGGGTGGTGCGCGGGCAGGAGTTGGCCGAGCGGCCCCTCAACGCGTCGCTGGCGCGGTGTGCGGCCGACGGTATGCGGCTGCATTTCGTCGACAGGTCGACGTATCGCCGCAAGGCCGAGCCGGAGACTCTCACCGGCATCCTGCGTGGCATCGACGCCGAGGACGCCTATGTCGTACCGGAAGGCGGGAGCAATGCGCCTGCCGTACGAGGGTGCCGGGCGCTCGGCGAGGAGCTGCGCGGGCGGGCCGATGTGGTGGCGGTCGCCTGCGGTACGGGTGGGACGCTGGCGGGGCTCGCCGCCGGGCTCGATCCCGGTCAGTGGGCCTTGGGTGTGCCCGTCCTCAAGGGTGGCTTCCTGGGTGATGACGTGCGGGGTCTGCAGAGCGAGGCGTTCGGGGGGCCTCGGGGCGACTGGTGGCTGGACGAACGGTTTCACTTCGGGGGCTACGCCCGGACCACTCCCGAACTCGACGCCTTCGCCGCGGACTTCGAGGAGCGACACGGGGTGGCCGTGGAACGTCTCTATGTCGCCAAATTGCTGTACGGGGTGACCGCGCTGGCGCGGGAGGGGGCGTTTCCGCGGGGCACGGTGGTCGCGGCCGTCGTCACCGGGGCCCCGTTCGAGGGGTGACCACGGCTCACTGGGCCTCCCGGTAGGCCGCCGCCTCCTCCAGATCCAGCCTGCGCAGCAGCGTTCGTAGCATCTCGTCGTCGATGTAGCGGCCGTCCCGGAGCCGCACGAACACCGCGCGTTCGGTGCCGATCACCTCGCGGGACAGCCGGCGGTAGGTGTCGTCGACGGACTCACCGGTGATGGGGTTGGCCTGGCCGAGGCGTTCCCAGACGGAGTTGCGGCGGCGCTCCAGGACGGCTCGCAGGCGGTCGGCGAGGGGCTCGGGCAGCGCGTTGCGTTCGTCGGAGAGGAGTTCCTCCAGACGGCGTTCGGCGGCGCGGGAGGCCTGTGCCTGGGCGTTCGCCTCGGCGAGGGTCTCGGCCTGGGGGTCGCGGCCGGGGAGCTTCAGCATGCGGATCAGCGGGGGCAGCGTCACGCCCTGGACGACCAGCGTGCCGATCACCGTCGTGAAGGTGAGGAAGAGGATGAGGTTGCGCTCGGGGAACTCCTCGCCGCCGTGCACGGTCAGCGGGATCGAGAAGGCGATCGCCAGCGAGACGACCCCTCTCATCCCGGCCCAGCCGATGATGAACGCGCCCTTCCATGTCGGGTTCGCCTCGCGCTCCCTGATCCGCGCCGACAACAGGCGCGGCAGGAACGTCGCCGGATACACCCACACGAACCGCGAGCCGACGACCATCAGGAAGACGGCGATCGCGTACCAGGCGGCCCGGCTGCCCTCGTACTCGCCGAGCCCCTTGAGGACCACCGGCAACTGCAGTCCGATCAGCGCGAACACCGCCGACTCCAGCACGAACGCCACCATCTTCCACACCGCCTCCTCCTGGAGCCGGGTGGCGAAGTCGACCTCCCAGGCGCGGTGCCCCAGGTACAGCGCGACGACCACCACCGCCAGCACTCCGGAGGCGTGCACCTGCTCGGCGACCGCGTACGCGACGAACGGGATCAGGAGCGAGAGCGTGTTCTGCAGCAGCACCTCCTTCACATGCGTGCGCAGCCAGTGGATCGGCACCATCAGCACCAGACCCACGCCGATTCCGCCGAACGCCGCGAGCAGGAACTCACCGATACCGCCGGCCCAGGTGGCGCCCTCCCCGACGGCGGCCGCGAGCGCCACGCGGTAGGCGGTGATCGCGGTGGCGTCGTTCACCAGGGACTCGCCCTGCAGGATCGTGGTGATCCGGGAAGGCAGCCCCACCCGGCGCGCGACCGCCGTCGCGGCGACCGCGTCCGGCGGCGCCACCACCGCGCCCAGCACCAGCGCCGCGGTCAGCGGCAGACCCGGTACGACGAGATAGGCGAGCGAGCCGACGGCGAAGGTCGCGAAGAGGACGTAGCCCACCGAGAGCAGCATCACGGGCCGCAGCTGGGCCCGAAGATCGAGATACGAGCTGTCCGTCGCCGCGGTGTGCAGCAGCGGCGGCAGTACCAGCGGCAGGACGACGTGCGGATCGAGGGTGTACTCGGGCACGCCGGGCAGATACGACACCGCGAGCCCGGCCGCGACCAGCATCAGCGGCGCCGGCACGGGCGTCCGCCGCGCGGCCGCGGCGACGACGGCACTCCCCGCCACCAGCAACAACAGCGGCATCACGTCCATGCGTCTCGCCCACCCTCGCCCGCGCCGTCACCGGCGGCACCTCGCCGACGCCCACCAGTCACCACGAGCCCGACCCCGACGGCAACCCCCGTCTCACGCCCACCGGCGACCCCGTTCATCGCTCTTCGCCCGCCCTCGCTCATCATCGCCGCCACCCGCCGTCGATTTTCCGCGCGGGTGTGCGCGTGGCCGTCGTAACCTGGCAATCATGAAACAGTGCACGCACGCCGACGCGCTGCCGCACCCGGAACCCGAGCCGCTCAACGAGACGTGTCCCACGTGTCTCGCGGAGGGCTGGCACCCGGTGCAGCTGCGGTTGTGCCTCACCTGCGGTCACGTCGGCTGCTGCGACTCCTCGCCGGGACGCCACGCCACGGAGCACCACAAGGAGTCCGGGCACCCCATCATGCGGACCTTCGAGCCCGGCGAGTCCTGGCGCTGGTGCTTCGTCGACCACGTACTGGTGTGACGCGGACGTAGGCTGGACGTCCGGGGATCCGGACGGTTCGACCGTCTGACGTCTGGGTACGTCAAACCGGCGCGCGCTCTTCCCAATTGGGCCCGCGGACCCCCTAGCCACGGAGCGTATCCGTGTGTTTACTATGAGTGACAGCAAGGGGTTGGGGTCCTGGGGACAGGAAAGTTAAGAGCGCGATAGCGTCACCGCTGAACCACACATCGCGTTACCCCGGGGGGCGACCCTCGGCCCCGAGAAGCTTGTACCACCTTGGAGGTGAGGGTGTCCCAGATCGCAGGCGAGCCCGCGACCCAGGACTTCGTGGAAGTCCGGCTGCCGGCCGCGGGTGCCTACCTGTCGGTGCTGCGTACGGCGACTGCCGGCCTCGCGGCCCGTTTGGACTTCACCCTCGACGAGATCGAGGACCTCCGCATCGCGGTGGACGAGGCCTGCGCGATCCTGCTCCAGCAGGCCGTGCCCGGCTCGGTGCTCAGCTGTGTCTTCCGGCTGGTCGACGACTCGCTCGAGGTCACCGTCTCGGCCCCGACCACGGACGGCCACGCCCCCTCCAGGGACACCTTCGCCTGGACCGTGCTGTCGGCCCTGGCGGGCAAGGTCTCCTCCGCCGTGGACGAGGACAAAACCGTTTCGATCAGCCTCTACAAACAGCGCGGCGCGGGACCCGGGCCGGCGTGAGGAACGGGGACGGGCCGGTGCGGGACGAAGAGCGCGGCACACGGGAGCTGCCGGACACTCCACCCTGCTCGGGTGGAGCCGAGAGTCCGGGCGCGGACCTGAGCGGTTCCCGACGCATGGTGGACGGCATCGACGGCATCCCCGAGCAGGCCCGGCCGCACCCGGAGGACGACTCCGTGGAGGCCGGTTTCCTGGGCGACGGACGGGAGGGCGAAGGTGCCGTGCAGGGTGCGCCTCTGGGCGGGCGGATCGGGGTGTCACCCGTCCATGGAGGTTCCCCCGCTCGTTCGAAGCCGAGAGTGGGGGCGGAGGCGAAAGCTCGGGAGAGGGCTACGGGCGGGACGATGAGCGAGCACGAGCGGGACGCCGACGGCAAGGCGACGGTTGCGCGCAGCGCGCAGGCCACGCAGCACGATCCTCATGACCGCAGCGGGGCGCGCGCCATGTTCCTCGAACTGCGCAAGCTGCAGGACGGCAGCCAGGAGTACGCGGAGCTGCGCAACCAGCTGGTCCGGATGCACCTGCCGCTCGTCGAGCACCTCGCGCGCCGCTTCCGCAACCGCGGCGAGCCGCTCGACGACCTCACCCAGGTCGCCACCATCGGCCTGATCAAGTCGGTCGACCGGTTCGACCCGGACCGCGGCGTCGAGTTCTCGACCTACGCGACCCCGACGGTCGTCGGCGAGATCAAGCGGCACTTCCGTGACAAGGGCTGGGCGGTGCGCGTGCCGCGGCGCCTTCAGGAGCTGCGCCTCGCGCTCACGACGGCCACGGCCGAGCTGTCCCAGCAGAACGGTCGCTCCCCCACCGTCCATGAGCTCGCCGAGAAGCTGGCGATCTCGGAGGAGGAGGTCCTGGAGGGCCTGGAGTCCGCCAACGCGTACTCCACGCTGTCCCTGGACGTCCCCGACACCGACGACGAGTCGCCGGCGGTCGCCGACACCCTCGGCGCGGAGGACGAGGCGCTGGAGGGCGTCGAGTACCGCGAGTCCCTCAAGCCGCTGCTTGAGGATCTCCCGCCGCGCGAGAAGCGGATCCTGTTGCTGCGCTTCTTCGGCAACATGACCCAGTCGCAGATCGCGCAGGAGGTCGGCATCTCCCAGATGCACGTGTCCCGGCTGCTGGCGCGCACGCTGGCGCAGTTGCGGGAGAAGCTCCTGGTGGAGGAGTGACGGGCCCAGGCCCCTGCGGAGCGATGAGCCGAAAGCCGATGACCTACTTCTGATCCTGCGCGTTGCCGGGCCCCCGGATCCCGAGGGCCCGGGTCGTCTCCGAATTGATCAGGAACACGAGCGTGGCGATCGCGACCACGGCGGTCGCGATACCCGCCGGGATGGCGATGCTGTCGGCCTGCAACAGGCTGTAGGCCACCGGCAGCGCCAGGATCTGGGTGATCATGGACGGCCCCCGGCTCCAGCTGCGCTGAGCGAACAGCCCCCGCGCGGCGAGCAATGGCAGCAGGGCCAGAGCGAGCAGCGTCACGCCGAGTGTGACGGCCTGCTGCCGGTCGTCCGGTTCCCCGGCGAGCCCGAGCACCAGCACCCACACACCGCCGACGGCAAGCGCCACCCCTTCCAGCGCGGTCAACACCGCCGCATACGTCAGGCGCCGCGGACGCGGACCGGTGGTTTCGGGGGTGTCGGGACTCTGCTCCTTGGTCACCCTTGAAGGGTAGCCGCCGGCATCACCCAGCCCGTCCGGCGTTTGAGGACAGTGGCTCGCTGCAACACCGGGCGCCCAACAACCGACGGCGCAAGACCCCCCGGCCAAGCCGACGCAGTCCCCCCGTGTCGAGACTCACGCCCCCTCTCTTACTTGATCCCTACCTCGACCTGTGCCCCGGTACCCCCCAGTAGGTACGCTGCAACTCATGCGTGCACTACTCGTGGTCAATCCGGCAGCAACCACCACAAGCGCACGTACGCGCGATGTCCTGATCCATGCGCTCGCCAGCGAGATGAAGCTGGAGGCGGTCACCACCGAGTACCGCGGCCACGCGCGCGACCTGGGCCGGCAGGCGGCGGAGAGCGCCGACATCGACCTGGTCGTGGCCCTCGGCGGCGACGGCACCGTCAACGAGGTCGTCAACGGACTCCTGCACGCCGGCCCCGACCCGGGGCACCTCCCCGGCCTGGCCGTGGTCCCCGGCGGTTCCACCAACGTCTTCGCCCGCGCCCTCGGTCTGCCGAACGACCCCGTCGAGGCGACCGGCGCCCTCCTGGACGCCCTGCGCGACGGCGGCGAACGTACGGTCGGCCTCGGCCTGGCGTCAGGAACCCCGGGTTCGGAGGACGAGGCGGTCCCGCCCCGCTGGTTCCTCTTCAACGCGGGACTCGGCTTCGACGCGGGTGTGGTGGGCCGGGTGGAGCAGCAGCGCGAACGCGGCCGCAAATCCACACACGCTCTCTACCTTCGCCAGGCCCTGCGCCAATTCCTGGGCGAGCCCAACCGCCGGCACGGCACGATCACGCTGGAGCGACCGGGCGAGGACCCGATGACCGATTTGGTGCTGTCCATAGTCTGCAACACCGCCCCGTGGACGTATCTGGGCAATCGTCCGGTGTACGCGGCGCCTAAGGCCTCGTTCGATACGGGCCTCGACGTACTCGGTCTCAGCCGTATGTCCACGGTCGCGGTTGCCCGGTATGCAACGCAGTTGCTCACTTCGTCCCCCGAGCGCGGGGCCCGTGGAAAGCATGCGGTCACTCTGCACGACCTGGACCAGTTCACCTTGCATTCGAAGGTCCTGTTGCCCCTTCAGATGGACGGCGACCACCTCGGGCTACGTACGAGCGTGACGTTCACAGGCGTACGCCGTGCACTGCGTGTGATTGTGTGAGCGGAACGGGCCAAAGTCCTTTCACTCGAACGTTTAGGCCAGGATCCACCCCATGGAAGTACGGCTGTGACCTAGTCGACACCGAGGAATCAAAAAAAACTTTCCGGAAGGGGTTGTATCCGCCGCTGAGGTTTGCGAGTCTCTACGTGGCGATCGGGACAGCCCGCAACACCGGCATCCACAGATCACCGGAACCCCTCTTCAAATCACAGGACCTCGTCAGGGAACCTGACGGTCGGCCCTTCACTTGTTGAGGGATTCGTGAAAGCGTTCACATTCACAAGCAATCAGCACGTAATACCAAGGAGAGGTAGCAGCCATGGACTGGCGTCACAACGCCGTTTGCCGCGAGGAAGACCCCGAGCTCTTCTTCCCCATCGGCAACACCGGTCCTGCGCTGCTGCAGATCGAGGAAGCCAAGGCCGTCTGCCGTCGCTGCCCCGTTATGGATCAGTGTCTGCAGTGGGCGCTCGAGTCCGGTCAGGACTCCGGCGTCTGGGGTGGTCTCAGCGAGGACGAGCGCCGCGCCATGAAGCGCCGCGCCGCCCGCAACCGGGCCCGTCAGGCCTCCGCCTGACAACCCGCCCCGCTAAAACAGCCTGAGCTTGGCGGCGCGTACAGCGAGTACGCATCTCCCGCCCCCGAGCCGCAGCGCGCAGTACCCCCGATGCGCAGCGAATGCTGGCAACGAGCATGTTGAGCCCCAGCCCCCTGAACGGGCTGGGGCTCTTTGCTGTGCTGGGGCTCTTTGCTGTCCTGAGGCTCGTGGCTGTCGCGGGGCTCTCGGCCGCACTGAGGCTCTCGCCTATTTGGGCGTCCGCACCGGGATGTCGAGGATCACCCGGGTCCCCCGCTCCGGCGCCGGGACCATGTCGAACGTACCGCCCAACTCCCCCTCCACCAGCGTCCGTACGATCTGCAGGCCGAGGTTGCCCGCGGTGTGCGGGTCGAAGCCCTCGGGGAGGCCCACCCCGTCGTCCTGGACGGTGACCAGGAGGCGGGCCTGTTTCGTCGTACCGCCGCGGACCGCCGCCACCTCGACCGTGCCGGTCTCGCCCTCACGGAAGCCGTGCTCCAGGGCGTTCTGGAGAACCTCGGTCAGGACCATCGACAGCGGGGTGGCGACCTCGGCGTCCAGGATGCCGAAGCGGCCGGTGCGCCGGCCGTTGACCTTGCCGGGCGCGATCTCGGCGACCATGGCCAGCACCCGGTCGGCGATCTCGTCGAACTCCACGCGCTCGTCGAGGTTCTGGGAGAGCGTCTCGTGCACGATCGCGATCGAGCCGACTCGCCGTACCGCCTCCTCCAGTGCCTCACGGCCGCGTTCGGACTCGATGCGCCGGGCCTGGAGACGGAGCAGGGCCGCCACCGTCTGGAGGTTGTTCTTCACCCGGTGGTGGATCTCCCGGATGGTCGCGTCCTTGGTGATCAACTCCTGCTCGCGACGGCGCAGTTCGGTGACGTCCCGGAGCAGGACGAGTGAACCGATGCGGGTGCCCTTGGGCTTGAGCGGGATCGCGCGGAACTGGATGACCCCGTCGTTGGCCTCGATCTCGAAGTTGCGGGGCGCCCAGCCGCTGGCGACCTTGGCGAGCGCCTCGTCCACCGGGCCGTGGGTCGGGGCGAGTTCGGCGGTGGTCTTGCCCAGGTGGTGGCCGACGAGGTCGGAGGCGAGGCCGAGACGGTGGTAGGCCGACAGCGCGTTCGGGGAGGCGTACTGGACGAGGCCGTCGGCGTCGAGGCGGATCAGACCGTCGCCGACGCGTGGCGAGGCGTCCATGTCGACCTGCTGGTTGGCGAACGGGAACGAGCCTGCCGCGATCATCTGCGCGAGATCCGAGGCGCTTTGGAGGTACGTCAGCTCCAGTCGGCTCGGGGTGCGGACGGTCAGCAGGTTGGTGTTCCTCGCGATCACACCCAGGACGCGTCCGTCCCGTCGTACGGGAATCGACTCGACGCGGACCGGTACCTCCTCGCGCCACTCCGGGTCGCCCTCGCGCACGATGCGGCCCTCGTCGAGCGCGGCGTCCAGCATCGGACGGCGGCCGCGCGGGACGAGATGACCGACCATGTCGTCCTGGTACGAGGTCGGGCCGGTGTTGGGCCGCATCTGCGCCACGGAGACATAGCGGGTGCCGTCGCTGGTGGGGACCCACAGGACGAGGTCGGCGAAGGAGAGGTCGGAGAGCAGCTGCCACTCCGAGACCAGCAGGTGCAGCCACTCGAGGTCGGAGTCGTCGAGGGCCGTGTGCTGGCGTACGAGTTCGTTCATGGAGGGCACGTGGCCGAGCGTACCTGGCGGTACGGACATGGCTGGAAAGCGGCCACTTCGGAGGCGGTCCTGGCCCGAAAACACCCGCGGGCCGCGGCGCCTGAGAGGGACCCTCAACCCTCTCGGCACCGCAGCCCGGAGCAATATCGGCCGTGGGGTGTGCGGTCCCGGTCGGCCGAAGGATGAGGAGCCGGGGCAGTCAGGGCAGAGAGCTCCGGTTCCTCGGTCCGCCTTCCTGTGCGGGGAAGGCGGAAGTCGGTGCGTTCTTCGCCTACGCACTACTCGCCATTGTGGACTAGACCACTCTGGTGTGTCCATGCGTTGGAGCGTGTTTACTGTTGACGCTTCTCTCGCGGGCTCCCCACCAGTTGGGGAACTGACGGGACGCCCTGGCATACATCACGCAGCCTAACCCGTGTGGGTTCATGTGCGGGGCCAGATGGCCATGGCAATTTCCACGAGCGCCTCCAGTTCCTCCCGGCTCGCCCCGTCGCGCGCCTGTTGCGACATGCCGTGGATCATCGCGCCGGCGTGACGGGCGAGGGCGGCGGCGTCGGTGCCCTCGGGAAGGGTGCCGGTGGCGATGTCCTCTTCGATACGGCCCTCGAAGGCGGCGATGGTGGCGTTGCGGCGGTCGCGCAGGGAGGCGGCGACCTCTGGGGTCGTGCAGTTGGTGGCCGCGTGGGCGATGAGGCAGCCGTGCGGACGGTCGGGGTCCGTGTACGCGTCGGCGGCCGCCCGCAGGGTCAGCTCGACGGCCGCCCGCGAGGTGGGCGCCTCGACGAGGGCGCGATCGGCGAACGCGGCGTAGCGGGCGGTGTAGGCGCCGACGACCTCCTCGAAGAGCGAACGCTTGTCACCGAAGGCCGCGTACAGACTCGGCGCGCCGATGTCCATGGCCCGGGTGAGGTCGGAGACGGAGGTCGCCTCGTAACCGCGCTCCCAGAACGCCAGGATCGCCTTCTCCAGCGCGGTCTCACGGTCGAAGGAACGGGGGCGGCCGCGGGGCCTGGACGCCGGCCGGGCCCCGGCGCCCGTCTGCGCCGTCTCGTCGCTGCTCACCATGGAGTTCATTTTATAGGGAGCGCTAGAGAAATGTCGGAGGGGCGCTGTACGGTATTTCTGTAGCGATCATTAGGCAATGATGAGGGGGCGTCGGCATGGGTGTGCTCGCGGGCAGGACGGCATTGGTCACGGGGGCGAGCAGGGGGATCGGACGGGCGATCGCCGAGCGGCTGGCCCGCGACGGGGCACGGGTCGCCGTGCACTACGGCAGCAATGAGGCGGCGGCGAAGGAGACGGTCGACGCGATCGAGGCGGGTGGCGGCAGGGCCTTCGCGATCCGCGCGGAGCTGGGCGTGCCGGGGGACGCGGAGACCTTGTGGGAGGCCTTCGACCGGCATGCGCAGGGGGTGGACATCCTGGTCAACAACGCGGGCATGGCGATCTTCGCGTCGATCGGCGAGACGGACGAGGAGGCGTACGACCGGACGCAGGCGGTCAATGCGAAGGCGCCGTTCTTCATCGTCAAGCACGGTCTGCGACGCCTGCGCGACGAGGGCCGGATCATCAACGTCACCGCCGCCACGGACGCCGCCATCGCCCCCATCGCCGCCACCCACATGGCCAAGGGCGCGGTCACGACCCTGACCCGCTCGCTCGCGGCCGAGTTGGCGCCGCGCGGCATCACGGCCAACTCGGTGGGGCCCGGTTTCATCGACACGGACCTGACGAGCGGGGCGCTGGCCGATCCCGGCATACGCGCGCACGCCGAGGCCGTCTCGGTCTTCAAGCGCGTCGGTACGACGTCCGACGTCGCGGATGTGGCGGCCTTCCTGGCGTCGCCGGACTCCCGCTGGATAACGGGGCAGCACATCGACGCGACCGGGGGCTCACTGCTGAGCCTGCACTAGCGGCCCACCGGGCCCTCGCCCACTCCCTCCTCTCAGCGCTCTCAGCGGGTCTCCGTGACTTTCGCCAAGGCACGCGGGGCGTCCGGGTCCTGCCCCCTGGCGATGGTGACCTCGTAGGCGAGGAGCTGGAGCGGGAGGATCTCCAGGATCGGCTGGACCTCCTCGGCCACCTCCTCGGTGGGCAGGACAAAGCCGGCCGAGGCCCGTTCGACATGGTGTCGGGGACCGATGACGACCAGGTCGGCGCCGCGGCCGCGGAGTCGGTCGAGGACCGGCCGGAGGGCCTCGCCGCCCTTGCCGTCGGTGACGACCGCGATGACCGGGGAGACGTTGTCGACCATGGCGAGCGGGCCGTGCAGAAGATCGGCGCCTGAGTACGCGAGCGCCGGGATGTAGCTGGTCTCCATCAGCTTGAGGGCGGCTTCCTTCGCCGTGGGATAGCCGTAGCCGCGGGAGGTGATCACCATGCGCTCGGCGAAGCGGTAGCGGGCGGCGAGGGAGCGGACCTCGTCGTGCCGGGCGAGCAGCCGCTCGGCCAGATCCGGGAGCACCTTGGCGGCGGTGCCGGCGCCGCCGCGCAGACCTTCGACGAAGAGGTACAGCGCGAGAAGGGAGGCCGTATAGGTCTTGGTCGCCGGCAGGGCCCGCTCCGGTCCGGCCATGATGTCGAGGTGGTACTCGGACACACCGGCCAGCGGGGAGTCGGGGTTGTTGGTCACCGCGAGCGTGATCGCGCCGGCCTCGCGGGCGGCCCGTGTGGAGGCGACCAGGTCCGGTGAGCCGCCGGACTGGCTGACGGTGATGACGAGGACGTCGGTCAGGTCGGGGCGGGCGCCGTAGGCCGTGGTCGTCGACATCGAGGTCAGGCCGCAGGGCAGGCCGAGGCGGATCTCCAGGAGGTACTTGGCGTAGAGCGCGGCGTTGTCGGAGGTGCCGCGGGCGGTGAGCAGGACGAAGCGCGGGGCGCGGGCGGCGATCCGCTGGGCGACCTCACGGATGGCGGGGGCGCCCTGGGACAGGATCCGGCGCAGCACGGCGGGCTGTTCGGCCATCTCGCGGGCCATGATCCGGCCGGGGAGCTCGTTGCGCGGAGCCTGGGGGTCGGGAGGGTACGGGGTCGTGGTGGTCATGGGCCCTTCCTGCTCTCGCGCTTGTCGTGCCGGGCATGGCGCCTGTCGCTTCGGGCGGACAGCGACGGACAGTTCGGACAGGCAGTTCGGACGGACGGTTCGGACGGACAGTCTCCATTCCACTCCCCCATGGGAAATGACGCCTGCCCGACGGGCTCCGGAAATGTCCACGGGGCATTCGTTCACCTGGGCCGCAGAGCCCCGCTCTGTTAGATTGGTCTAAACCACATGCCCCTTCAGGGTGCCCTTCGAGTCCCTCTTCAGATCGGCAGGCCCAGCGTGGAAGTTGTCATCGTTCCGGACGCCAAGGCGGGTGGCGAGCTGATAGCCGAGGCCATGGCCCAGCTGCTCGGGCGCAAGCCCGACGCCCTGCTCGGCGTGGCCACCGGGTCGACGCCACTGCCCATCTACACGGCGCTGGCGGGCAAGGTGCGCTCCGGCGCCGTGGACGCGTCACGGGCGCGGATCGCGCAGCTGGACGAATATGTGGGGCTGCCCGCCGAGCACCCGGAGTCCTACCGCTCGGTGCTGCGGCGCGAGGTGCTGGAGCCGCTGGGGCTCGGGATGGACGCGTTCATGGGGCCGGACGGTACGGCCGAGGACGTGCAGGGCGCGTGCGAGGCGTATGACGCGGCGCTGGCCGCCGCCGGGGGCGTCGACCTGCAGTTGCTCGGGATCGGGACCGACGGGCACATCGGGTTCAACGAGCCCTGTTCGTCGCTGGCTTCGCGGACGCGGATCAAGACCCTGACCGAGCAGACCCGCGTCGACAACGCGCGGTTCTTCGACGGGGACATCGAGCAGGTGCCGCATCACGTCATCACGCAGGGGATCGGCACGATTCTGGAGGCGCGGCATCTGGTGTTGCTGGCCACCGGTGAGGGCAAGGCGGACGCGGTTGCGGCGACCGTCGAAGGCCCGGTCGCGGCCGTCTGCCCGGCCTCGGCACTGCAACTGCATCCGCACGCCACCGTCGTGGTCGACGAGGCCGCCGCGTCGAAGCTGAAGCTGGCCGACTACTTCCGGCACACCTACGTCAACAAGCCGGAGTGGCAGGGGATCTGAGGGGAACCTCGTACTCCCCTCACAGGCCTCTACTCACAGGCCGTCTCACCGGGTGCGCCGCCGCCCCAGCACCGCAACGGCCGTCCCGATTCCCCCGATCACGAGCCCGATCCCGCCGAAGATCAGCGGTAGCAGCCACAGCGAGGCGAAGCCGTTGATCCGGGCGTCCTCGGGGGAATCGGCGCGGTAGAGGACCTCGACCCGCTCGCCCTGCTCGTACGACGGCGGATTGGAACCCGTCGAGCTGCGGAACGTCCTGGGCATGCCGTCCGCCGCGGTGAACTCGACCACCGGGTACGCCACGGGCCGGTTGTTCTCCCTGGACTTGCGGGACGCGCCGTTGTTGTCGCTGCGCCACTCCAGCTCCACCACCGTGCCCCTGGCCCGCTCCGCATCCGCGAGGAACGAGACCGATATCCCCGCCAGGATCAGCCCGATGACCAAGAACACCGCTCCGAACGCGATCGCCCCGAAGGCGATCCACCGGCGGGCACGCCGCCCACGCGCCTGAACCTGAAACTGCACGACGTCCCCCTCATCCGTCCGGACCGAGCCGGAGTGAGAGGGACGCTATCCCAGGTATTCGATCACCGTGCTCCCGCCCCGGGCGGCCCCGATCCCTCACACCCCCGCGATGACCTCCGCCGCCGCCCGGCCGCACACGCGGGCCGCGCCGTAGGTGGCGATGTGCAGGGCGCCCCGGGGGGAGGCCTGGGGGACGCCCATCTCGACGACGATCGTGTCGGGGCGGGATTCCAGGAGGGCGTCCAGGGCCGTCGCCATCCAGGGGTGGCGGTGTTCGTCGCGGACCACGGCCACGACTCGACGGTCGCCGGCCGCTTCGAGGGCCGCTCCGGCCGCGTCGCCCCCCGAGTAGCTGCCCGTCTCCGTCCCGGGCAGGAGGCGGGCCAGTTCCGCCGCCACGCCCCACGGGGTCTCGTCGCCGACCGCGATGTTGGCGACCGGGGTGAAGGCGGCGACGTACGGCGGTTCCGTGAGCGGGGCGAAGGGGGAGGCCGGGGTCGCCCTCAGGGCGCGGCGGGCGGCGACGAGGCCCACGTCCGGCTGTGACTCGCCCTCGGCCCCGGGCACGGTCGCCGTCCAGTCGGCCAGCTCGCGTACCCGCCGCGCCGCCTCCGCCAGCCTTGCCTCGGGGAGTTGGCCCGAGCGGACCGCCGCGACCAACGCGTCCCGCAGGCGCCGTACCGTGTCGTCGTCCGCGAGCCCACCGCCCACGCAGATCGCGTCGGCGCCGGCCGCGATGGCGAGGACGCTGCCACGTTCGATGCCGTAGGTCGCGGCGATGGCCTGCATCTCCATGCCGTCGGTGACGATCAGGCCGGTGTAGCCCAGTTCGCCGCGCAGGAGATCGGAAAGGACCGGGCGGGAGAGGGTCGCCGGGTGGTCCGGGTCCAGGGCGGGGACGAGGATGTGCGCGCTCATCACCCCTCGCGTGCCGGCGGCGATCGCCGCGCGGAACGGGGAGAGTTCGCGGTCCGTCAGAACCGAGACGTCCGCGTCGATGCGGGGCAGGGCGTGGTGGGAGTCGACCGCCGTGTCGCCGTGGCCGGGGAAGTGCTTGGTGCAGGCCGCGACGCCTGCCGACTGCAACCCCGTGACATAAGCAGCCGTATGCCTGGCCACCAGGGCGGTGTCGGCGCCGAAGGAGCGTACGCCGATGACCGGGTTCGCGGGGTTGGAGTTCACGTCCGCCGACGGGGCCCAGTTGAGGTTCACTCCGCAGGCGGCCAGGCGGCGGCCGAGTTCGGCGGCCACCTCCCTCGTCAGCTCCACGTCGTCCACGGCGCCCAGCGCGTGGTTGCCGGGGAAGCTGGAGCCGTTCCGCACCTCCAGCCTCGTCACATCACCCCCCTCCTCGTCGATCGCGACCAGCACGTCGTCCCGCTCGGCACGCAACTGGGCCGTCAGTGCGGCCAGTTGCTCGGGCGAGGCGATGTTGCGGCCGAACAGGCCGACGGAGGCGAGGCCCTCGCCGAGCCGGCGCAGCAGCCAGTCGGGGGCGGTGGTGCCGGTGAAGCCTGGCTGGAGGACCGTCAGCGCGTCGCGCGTGAGGGTGTCGGTACCGCTGGCGAATGTCGTCATCGGGTGGCGTTATCCCTTCACGGCGCCGGCCGTCAGGCCGCTGACAGCCTTGCGCTGCAGGAAGACGAAGAGGATCAGGATCGGGATGGCGAAGAGGGAGGACGCCGCCATCGTCGCGCCCCAGTCGTTGCCGAAGGCGGTCTGGAAGCTGGACAGCCACAGTGGCAGGGTCTGCGCCTCCGCCTCCTTGTTCAGCACCAGGACCAGGGGGAATTCATTCCATGCGGTGATGAAGCCGAACAGCGAGGTGGACATCAGACCGGGGGCCAGCAGCGGCAGGATGACCTTGCGGAAGGCCTGCGCGCGGGTGCAGCCGTCGACCATCGCGGCCTCCTCCAGGTCCCGGGGCACGGCGGCGACGAAGCCGCGCAGCGTCAGGATGGTGAAGGGCAGGACCATCATCATGTAGAAGACCGTCAGCGGCACGAGGCTGTTCAGCAGCGAGGCGTCCCGCACGATCATGTACATCGCGATGATCATGACCTCCCAGGGTGCCATCTGGGCCAGCATGAACCCGATGACGAACCCGCGCCGCCCCTTGAAGCGCATCCGCGCGAGGGCGAAGGAGCCCGCGAGCGCGATGACCAGGGCGAGGCCGACCGCGCAGACGGTGACGATCAGCGAGTTGGTGACGTACGTCCAGAAGTGGTCGACGCCGGTCGCCGTCTTGAAATGCTCGAAGGTGATGTCGGTCGGGAACCACACCGGGTCCTCGGAGATGATGTCGCCGGTCGGCTTGAAGGCCGTGGCGAACATCCAGTACACGGGGAAGACGAAGCCGATGAACAGGACGACGGCCGTGACGTTGGGCCACAGTCGGCCGAAGAGCGAGCGCTTCACCGCTAGACCTCCTCTTCCTCTTGCTTGAGCACGATCCTGAGGTAGTAGGCGGTCAGGCCGAGCAGGATCAGGATGGTCAGGACGGCGATCGCCGCGCCCATGCCGTAGTGCTGGTTGCCGACGCCCTCGATGTAGGCGTAGACGGGCAGGATCTCGGTGAGCCGGTCGGGGCCGCCGCCGTTGATGGTGAAGACCTGTACGAACGCCTTGAAGACCCAGATGATCTCCAGGAAGGTCGTGGCGTAGAGGAAGGGCCGCAGGAAGGGCATGGTCACCGTGGTGAAGCTCTTCCAGGCGCCCGCGCCGTCCAGCGCCGCGGCCTCGTACAGCTCGCCCGGGATGGTGGTCGTGGCCGCGTACAGGTTGATCGCGACGAACGGGATCGACTGCCAGACGATCAGGACCGTCACCACGAAGAACGTCGACATCTGGCTGCTGGTCCAGCTGTAGTCGGCCATGGAGTGCCAACCCAGCTTGTCCAGGACCCAGTTGACGACGCCGAAGCGCTGGGCGAACAGCCACTGGTAGACGGTGGTCGCGGCGACCACGGGCATCGCCCAGGCCAGCACGAGCCCGACCATCAGCAGGACCCGCATCCGCCGGCCGAGGCGGGCGAGCAGCAGACCGGCCAGGGCACCCAGGATCATGATCAGGACGACGTTGGCCGCCGTGAACAGGATCGAGCGCAGCGTGACGCGCCAGAAGTCCTCACCGGTGAGGACCTCCTTGTAGTTGTCGATGCCGTTCCACTCGGTGACGTGCTGGATCAGCTGCGCCATGTTGAGGTTCTGGAACGACAGCAGCACGTCCTTCAGCAGCGGCCAGCCGAGCAGCAGCACGGTGGCCGCGCAGGCCGGCAGCAGCAGGAGGTACGGGGTGAGCGCGCCCATCCGGGACGCGGCTCGGGGGCCCTGCCCGGCGGAGCCGCTCTCGGCTTTCTTCACCACGTCCACCGGACCGGAGGGCGGCCGTTCGGTCTGCACGGTCATGCTCGCGATCTCTCTTCTCGACCTGCGTACGGAGCCCCGCGTAGGGTCGCCGGGGCGGGGGGCGGCATGCGCATCCCCCGCCCCGGCGCGAACACCGGCGCCTCTACTGCTGCTGGGCCAGACGCTTGTTGAACTCGTCCTCGACCTGCTTGGCCGCCTCGGCCGGCGACTTACCGTTCAGCACGGCGGTCATGTACGTCTTGACCGGGTTGGGCGCGTTCTCCACGGCCGCCCACTCGGGGATCAGCGGCGTGGTGCCACCGCCCGCGGCGGCCGGCGCGGCGGCCTCGGCGACGACGTTGCCCTTGAGGTTGGACTGCAGGGCTTCCTTGTTCGGGATCACGCCGTTGAGCTTGGCCAGCTCGCCCTCGTACTTGTCGGACAGGGCGATCTTCAGGAACTCCTTGGCCAGCTCCTGCTTCTTGCTGCCCGCGGCGACCGCGAGGTTGGAGCCGCCGAGGAAGACACCCTCGGGCTTGTCGGCCGTGGCACCCGGGATGGTGAAGTAGCCGATCTCCTTCTCGATCTTCTTGTTGGCCGCGACGGCCGTACCGGCCTCCCAGCCCATGCCGATGAAGGCGCCGACGTTGCCCTTGGCGAAGACCTCGGCCTGCTGCGGAGTGGCCTCGTCCTTGTCCTTGGGGGCCTTGGACAGGGCCTGGAACTTCTTGTACGTCTCCATGGCGGCGGCGACCTTCGGGTCGGCGAGGTTGGAGACGTACTTGTCGCCGTCCTTCTTCACCAGCTCGGCGCCCTCACCGATGGTCAGACCGACGAAGTGGTACCAGTTCTGGCCCGGCAGGTAGATCGGCTCGGCATCGGTCTTCTCGCCGATCTGCTTGAGGTCGGCGTAGAACTCGTCGCGGGTCCTGGGGGTGTCCTTGATGCCGGCGTCGGCCCAGATCTTCTTGTTGTAGAGGACGACGCGGTTGGCGAAGTACCACGGGGCGGCGTACTGCTTGCCGTCGAAGACGGAGGACTCGTTGAGCGACTCGGTCCAGTCCGCGCCGATCTCGGTCTTGAGGTCGGCGAGGTCGGCGAGGCCGCCGGTCTTGGCGTAGGCCGGGGTCTGGGTGTTGCCGATCTCGAAGACGTCCGGCGGGTTCTCCTCCGACAGGGCGGTGGTCAGCTTCTGCTGGATGCCGTTCCACTGCTGGATCTCGAACTTGACCTTGGCCTTGGTCTTCTTCTCGAAGGCGGCCTGGACGTCCTTCTGCCACTGGTCCGGGGAGGATCCGTCCATCACCCACACCGTGAGCGTCTCGCCCGCGTAGCCGTCCGCTCCCGCCTTGTCCCCGCCGTCGCCGTTGTCGCCCCCGCACGCCGCCAGGGAGATCATCATGCCCGCGACACCGATCGCGGATATCAGCTTGCGCTTCACGCCACCCTCCTCAGGGATGCCACAAACCCCCCTGCCTCCCCGCACGAGCGTTGGGCCGGGACCTGGACCAATGGTGTAGACCAGTAGGGGGAGCTTGGACCAGACCAAAAGCCCTGTCAAGGGTCTCGGGAAGGCCCTGACCAGCCGTTATGCGACCTACATATGAAGGAACCTTTAAGTAAGAAGCCAGCGAAAACACCGACACCGGAGTACTCTCGTCCGCTAGACCACTTGGCCCTATGGACTAGACCAAAAGTGGTGGCGACGGTATACAGAAGGGATCACGATGTGACCCCGCATCCGGAGCCGGGAAGGCGAAGCATGAGCACCGACGTCAGCAGTGCGGAGAACGAGAACGGCGCCGCCGTCCGTACCGCCCGCGTGCCCAAGTACTACCGCCTGAAGAAGCACCTCCTGGACATGACGGAGACCCAGGCACCGGGCACCCCGGTACCGCCCGAGCGCACGCTGGCGGCCGAGTTCGACACCTCCCGCACGACCGTGCGTCAGGCGCTCCAGGAGTTGGTCGTCGAGGGGCGGCTGGAGCGGATCCAGGGCAAGGGCACGTTCGTCGCCAAGCCGAAGGTCTCGCAGGCGCTCCAACTCACCTCGTACACCGAGGACATGCGCGCGCAGGGCCTGGAGCCGACCTCGCAGCTCCTCGACATCGGCTACATCACCGCCGACGACCGACTCGCCGATCTGCTCGACATCACGGCCGGCGGCCGGGTGCTGCGCATCGAGCGGCTGCGCATGGCCAACGGCGAGCCGATGGCGATCGAGACGACCCACCTGAGCGCGAAGCGCTTCCCGGCGCTGCGGCGCAGCCTGGTGAAGTACACCTCCCTCTACACCGCGCTCGCCGAGGTCTACGACGTCCATCTCGCCGAGGCCGAGGAGACCATCGAGACCTCGCTGGCCACCCCGCGCGAGGCCGGCCTGCTCGGCACCGACGTGGGCCTTCCCATGCTGATGCTGTCCCGGCACTCACTGGACCGGGACGGGCAGCCGGTGGAGTGGGTGCGGTCGGTCTACCGCGGGGACCGCTACAAGTTCGTGGCCAGGCTGAAGAGGCCGCAGGAGTAGGGCGCTTCGGAGTACTGCTCGCGGTGTAGCGCAACTGCCGCGCTTGTTCTACGTTCCTCCCGTCGCCGCATGGACGGGAGGACCACCCGGTGCGTACCGCGAACCCCCGAACCGTCGTCATCTGGAGCCTCGTCGCGCTCGTCGGAGCCGCGGGGTGGACCGTACTCGCGCTGTCCCGGGGCGAGGAGGTCTCGGCCGCCTGGATGGTCGCGGCCGCGCTCGGCTCGTACGCCATCGCCTACCGCTTCTACGCCAAGTTCATCGCGTACAAGGTCCTGAAGGTCGACCGGACCAGGGCCACCCCGGCCGAACGCCTCAACAACGGGATCGACTTCCACCCCACCGACCGCCGTGTCCTGCTGGGCCACCACTTCGCGGCGATAGCCGGCGCCGGCCCTCTGGTGGGGCCCGTGCTGGCCGCGCAGATGGGGTATCTGCCGGGCACGATCTGGATCATCGCCGGCGTCATCTTCGCGGGCGCGGTCCAGGACATGGTGGTGCTGTTCTTCTCCACCCGCCGGGACGGGCGCTCGCTGGGCCAGATGGCGCGCGAGGAGATCGGCCCGTTCGGCGGCGCGGCCGCGCTGCTGGCCACCTTCGTCATCATGATCATCCTGCTCGGTGTGCTGGCCCTGGTGATCGTCAACGCCCTCGCGCAGTCCCCCTGGGGCACCTTCTCCATCGCGATGACGATCCCGATCGCCCTGCTGATGGGCTTCTACCTGCGGGTCCTGCGCCCCGGCCGGGTCAGCGAGGTCTCCGTCATCGGAGTGGCCCTGCTGCTGCTCGCCCTGGTCGCGGGGCGCTGGGTCGCCGAGTCCTCGTGGGCCGGCACCTTCACCCTCGCGCCCTCGACGCTGGTCATCTGGATGGTGGCGTACGGCTTCATCGCCTCGATCCTGCCGGTGTGGATGCTGCTGGCGCCGCGCGACTACCTGTCGACCTTCATGAAGATCGGCACGATCTTCCTGCTCGCCCTCGGTGTGGTGGTCGCGCTGCCGACGCTGAAGATGGACCCGGTGACGGACTTCGCCTCCCGCGGCGACGGCCCGGTCTTCGCGGGATCGCTGTTCCCCTTCGTCTTCATCACCATCGCCTGCGGCGCCCTGTCCGGCTTCCACGCGCTCATCTCGTCCGGTACGACGCCGAAGATGATCCAGAAGGAGACGCAGGTCCGGATGATCGGCTACGGCTCCATGCTGATGGAGTCGTCGGTCGCCGTGATGGCGCTGGTCGCGGCGAGCATCATCGACCCGGGCCTGTACTTCGCGATGAACGCGCCCTCCGGGGTCATCGGCGACACCGTGCAGAACGCCTCGCAGGTCGTGGGCAGTTGGGGGTACCAGATCTCCCCCGAGGCGCTCGCCCGCGCGGCGGAGAACGTCGAGGAGGCGTCCCTGCTCTCCCGTACCGGCGGCGCGCCCACCCTCGCCATCGGTGTCTCGGAGATCTTCTCGCAGGTCACCGGCGGCGGCCTGCGCGCCTTCTGGTATCACTTCGCGATCATGTTCGAGGCGCTGTTCATCCTGACCGCGCTGGACGCCGGCACGCGCGTGGGCCGGTTCATGCTCCAGGACATCCTGGGCAACATCCACCGCCCCTTCAGGAACGTCAGCTGGAAGCCCGGCCTGGCCATCACCAGCGCGATCGTGTGCGGTCTGTGGGGTTACTTCCTGTGGGTGGGCGTCCACGAGCCCCTCGGCGGCATCAACCAGCTGTTCCCGATCTTCGGCATCTCGAACCAACTGCTCGCGGCGGTCGCCCTCGCCGTCTGCACCACCCTGCTGGTGAAGTCGGGGCGCCTCAAGTGGGCCTGGATCACCGGTGTTCCGCTGGCCTGGGACGCCACGGTGACGCTGACCGCCAGCTGGCAGAAGGTGTTCTCCAGCGACCCGAAGGTCGGCTTCTTCAAGCAGCGTCAGGTCTTCCAGGACGCCATCGACCGCGGCGAGGTGCTGCCGCCCGCCAAGACCATGGACGACATGCACACCGTGGTCACCAACTCCACGGTGGACGGCGTCCTCGCGGCGGTCCTCGCGATCCTGATCGTCGTCGTGATCGCCGACGCGGCCCGCGTCTGCATCCGGCACATCCGCCGCCCGGCCCTGTCCACGCTCAGCGAGACGCCGTACGTCGAGTCCAGGATCGTCGCTCCGGCCGGGCTGTTCCCGACCAAGGACGAGAAGGAGGAGGAACGCCGTGCGGTCGCTTCGGCGGATACTCGGTAGCGTGCGCTGGTATGTGCGGGAGTTGACCGACGAGTCGGCGTACGACCGCTATGTCGCCCACATCCGGCATGAGCACCCCGACGCGAGGGTGCCCTCCCGGCGGGACTTCGAGCGGATGCGGACGGACCGTCAGGAGGCCGACCCGCGCCAGGGGTTCCGCTGCTGCTGAGCGCGCCGCCGCCGTACAGCCGCCGTGCACACCAATCCTCCACATCCGATATGCGGACAGGGACTTCCGCTGTAGTTGCACCGTCACCTACATTGCGTGCGCGTTTCTCAGGTGATCAGCGAGGGGACGGAGCCGTCAGATGTCAGATGCCCCAGAAGTGAACAGAGGGCCGGTGGTGACGCCTGTACGGGTCGTCATCGCGCTCTGCCTCGGCGCGCCCTTCGTGGCGATGCTGTGGGTCGGTTCGTACGCCAAGACCGATCCGACGTTGGCCGGCATCCCGTTCTTCTACTGGTACCAGATGCTGTGGGTCCTCATCTCCACGCTGCTGACGATGACCGCGTACAAGCTGTGGCAGCGTGACCAGCGCGCCCGTGCTTCCCAGAAGGGCGGTGCGTCGGAATGAAGAACGACGTGAACGGCGTGGCGCTCGCCGTCTTCATCATCTTCTTCCTGGCCGTCACGGTCATGGGCTTCCTGGCCGCGCGCTGGCGCAAGGCCGAGAACGAGCACAGCCTCGACGAATGGGGCCTGGGCGGCCGGTCGTTCGGTACCTGGGTCACCTGGTTCCTGCTCGGCGGCGACCTGTACACGGCGTACACCTTCGTCGCCGTACCCGCGGCGATCTACGCGGCGGGCGCGGCCGGCTTCTTCGCGGTGCCGTACACGATCCTGGTGTACCCGCTGGTCTTCACGTTCCTGCCCCGCCTCTGGTCGGTGTCCCACAAGCACGGCTATGTGACGACCTCGGACTTCGTGCGCGGGCGCTTCGGCTCCAAGGGGCTGTCGCTCGCCGTGGCCGTCACCGGCATCCTGGCGACGATGCCGTACATCGCGCTCCAGCTCGTCGGCATCCAGGCCGTCCTTGACGTGATGGGCGTCGGCGGCGGCGAGAACACGAACTGGTTCATCAAGGACCTGCCGCTGCTCATCGCCTTCGGTGTGCTGGCCGCGTACACCTACTCCTCGGGTCTGCGGGCCCCCGCGCTGATCGCGTTCGTGAAGGACACGCTGATCTACATCGTCATCGCGGTGGCGATCATCTACATCCCGATCAAGCTCGGCGGCTTCGACGAGATCTTCGCCAAGGCGGGCGACGCCTTCGCGCAGACCAACCCGGCGACGGGCGCGCCGCGCGGTGCGCTGGCCCCGGGTGACGCGGGGCAGTGGACGTACGCCACGCTGGCGCTGGGCTCCGCGCTCGCGCTCTTCATGTACCCGCACTCGATCACCGCGACGCTGTCCTCCCGCAGCCGTGAGGTGATCCGCCGCAACACCACGATCCTGCCGCTGTACTCCCTGATGCTGGGCCTGCTGGCCCTGCTGGGCTTCATGGCGATCGCGGCCGGGATCAAGGTGCAGAACGGCCAGCTGGCGATTCCACAGCTGTTCGAGAACATGTTCCCGTCCTGGTTCGCGGGCGTGGCCTTCGCGGCGATCGGCATCGGCGCGCTGGTGCCGGCGGCGATCATGTCGATCGCGGCCGCGAACCTCTTCACCCGCAACATCTACAAGGACTTCATCAAGCCGGACGCCACGCCCGCGCAGGAGACCAAGGTCTCCAAGATCGTGTCCCTGCTGGTGAAGGTGGGCGCCCTGGTCTTCGTCCTCACCATGGACAAGACGGTCGCCATCAACTTCCAGCTGCTGGGCGGCATCTGGATCCTGCAGACCTTCCCGTCCCTGGTCGGCGGTCTGTTCACCCGCTGGTTCCACCGCTGGGCCCTGCTGGCCGGCTGGGCGGTCGGCATGGTCTACGGCACCCTCGCCGCGTACGGCGTCGCCTCCCCGACCCAGGAGCACTTCGGCGGCTCGGCGAAGGAGATCCCGGGCATCGGCGAGATCGGCTACATCGGTCTGACGGCGTTCGTGCTCAACGTGGTGGTGACGGTCGTCCTCACCTTCGTCCTGAAGGCGGCGAAGGCCCCGGACGGCATCGACGAGACGAAGCCGGAGGACTACACGGCGGACGCGGGTGATCCCGGAGTCAAGACGGAACTTCCGGTGGCGGCACACTAGTTCACCTGCTTCATCTGCCTGACGGCCGGGCGTACCGCTAACTGCGCGTACGCCCGGCCATCTGCTGCCAGAAGCTGTCGAGTTCCTTCACGCGCATGCTGACCCAGTGCGGTGTCTTCCTGCGCAGGCCCCTGGGAAGGTGGCGGCGCACGCGTCCCGGCAACAGTGCCTGCTGCTGGCGGCAGAACGGCTCCCGGATCTCCCCCCGAGGAACACAGCCCCGGGGCGGGTACGGGCAGAGCTGGAACTTGCAGTCGGGCAGACAGGTCGAGCCCGGTGCGGGCGGGTCCGAGATGCCGGCCCGCAGGTACGGCCGCAGCGGGCCGCGGTCGCTGCGGATGCACGGCGGGAGTGTCATCCCCGGCTGCTCCACGCGGGCCATCCGCTCCTCGACCTCGTCCGGATGCCCGTCCCGATCTATGAGGTTGAGCATCACCAGCACGTCGGCGACCAGACGCTGGGCACGCGCGTCGAGGGTGCTCCAGCCGACCGAGGGCGGAATCCACAGGTGGTGCTTGCGGTATCCCTCGGGGTTGCCGGCGCGGGCGCCGATGTTGTCGGCGACGCCCTTCTCGTCGATCCAGAGGAACCGCTCCGGCTGTCCGGTCTCCAGCGCGAGGGCCACCAGGTCTCCCGCTTCGGCGACGAACGGATGCAGGAGGCGCCGGGGCGTGTCGCCGTTCCCCCCGGAATGCCCGGGCGCTCTGTTCACCGTGCCGGCCATCGACAGCCACCGCTCCACGGTCTGTATGGCGGTCGTCCCGCCCATCGCCCGGGACGGCTCACGCGCTCCGTCGGGACCGTCCTTGCCGGACAGCGCGTGCGCGTCCCGCTCATGGACGGCCACGCTGTCGGGGAGCTCCCACAGGCACAGCGCCTGGAGCAGGATGAGCTGCGCATACCAGCACCGGGACTGCTGCAGCACGGTCTCGGCCTGCCGGATCAGGTCGGCGCGACCGCTCGGGTAGGCGTGCGTATGCCGTTTGCGGCGGTTGGCCGCGTACTTGAAGCCCTGGGCCAGCGCGGCCTCGAGGGCGAGCGGCAGGTCGGGGGCGCCGTCGGTGGCATCCGGGTCGAGGTGGCGCAGCCACTTGGTGAGGCGCTCCCGGGCCTCGTCACGGTGTGCCTCGTCGACCGATCCCAGCAGCATGGGGAGCATCCAGGCCCGCATCACGAACTCCCGGAAGAGAGCGACCCGTTTCGTCCGGTAGTCCTGGTTGAGTCTGCGCCGGTCCTGCTGCAGTCGGCCGATGCGCTCGGTTTTGGCCCGTGAGGGCGCGCCGTCGGCCCTCGCCCGGTCCATGCGCTCGGCCCAGCGCTCGTACTCCTGCCGCTTCCATGCCTTCAACTCGCCGAGCCTGCCGTTGTACTCCTCCACGGGGTCGGTGTTCAGCCCGATGCGCCCGCGGATGACGGCGAACGCCGCGTTGCCGCCGGTGCCGAACTCCTGGGCCGCCGCCAGGCGTATGGAGTAGGAGGGTTCCTTCACGCCGATCTCGACGAGGCGCTCGTAGAGCGGAGTGGTGTCGATCCTGGTGGAGACGCTCCGCAGTGCGGCTCCGAGTTGCCTCAGCAGCCTCAGTTTGGCGTCGTCGAGGGTGCGCCGGTCCCCCTTGAAACCGGGCCACCTCTTGCACACTTCGTCAAGGATGTCGTCCAGCAGCCTCGGCGCCACCTCCGCGCTCTCGATCTCCACGGCCGCCGCGTAGAGATCGACGGCCTTGGGGTCGTCGGTACGGCGGCGCGCGGCCGTGCAGAGCCGGTGGGCCAGGGTGTGCCCGCGCACGGGTGACCGGCGGAGCAGCTCGTCGATCTCCGTCTTCACCTCGGCCCGGACACCGTCCTTCGGGGCCCTGAGCATCGCCGCCTGCCGACGCGACAACAGCACCAGGGCCATGAGCAGTTCGCGGCTGGGGCCGGGCGGCTGCAGCGCCTGTTCGACGAGTTCTCCGGTACCCCGCTCGCCCAGGTGGTTCAGGACGCGGTAGCCGAAGTAGGCCTGGATGATGCTGTGCGGGAAACGGACCCTCCGTTCGAAGCCCTCCACCAGTCCGAGCTTGTCCGCGTTGCGCGCGATCCGGGCGAGGGCGGCACGGCACTGGTCCATGTTCGCCCGGCGCAGCCGCCTCGTCTCCTCATGGCCGAGCCGCCCGCAGAGCACGTCCCAGATCTGTTGCCGGTGCCACTCGGAGAAGACGTTGCCTCGCCTGCCGTACCGGTCGAAGCCGCGTCCGCTGCTCCACAGGTGCTCGGCCCGGGCCCGCGCCCGCCGCACCGGACCGGGATGGACGTCCGTGTCGAGCAGTTCCCCGAAGCCGACCTCCAGCTTGTCCTGCAGCAGTCCTACACAGGCCAGCGCGGAGACCACTTCGAGGGTGTCGCGGCGCTCCTGCCGGGTCAGCGCGACGTCCGGGCGCAGCCGGCCCTCGCACAGGGCCTCGTCCCAGGTCTCCAGGAGCCAGAGCCGCAGCGTGCCGCGGTCACGGCTGCGGGTGCTCATGTGCTGCGGGTCGTCTTCCGGCCGATCGTGCTCCAGGGCTCCGTGGCGGTGCAGTTCGCGGGCTATCTGCAGATAGACGGGTGACTCGGTCACCTCCGCCGTCTCCACGATCCAGTCCACGCGGCGCTCGTCCGTCTCCGGGACACGCGCTTGGACGAAGCGCAGGGCCTCCTCCTCGCTGAGTGGTTCCAGCTCCACGATCGCGGCCGGGGTGCTCTCCAGCGGGCTGTGCGGCCGGGAGGCGATGACGAGGGGCAGCTTCTCCTCGTGCGCGCGCTCGATGGCCCGCCGGATGATGTTGTCCCGGTTCTGCTGGAGGCCGTCGCCGAGCAGAGCCTCCTCCAGTCCGTCGGCGATGACGACCGGCTTGTCGTCGGCGAGCAGTTGCTGCCAGACCCGCTCGGTCTTGCCGCGCGCGAGGATGCCTCGGGGTGCCTCGTCGGCGAAGCGCTGACTGGCCATGCGTTCGAAGTTCAGGTCACCGGTCGCGTCCCGCAACCGGATCGGCACGGGCACGGCGTTCTGCTCGGCCAGCAGTTCGGTGAGCCGTACCAGGACGGCGGTTTTGCCCACGCCGACGCCGCCGACCAGCAGATAGGGCCTGCGTGTGTCGCGCTCCCGCAGCCGTTCGGCGATGACCTGGGCGATCTCCTCCCGGCCCACGATCTCGGCGGCGTCCGGGCCGGCGGTGAGCACCAGTCGGTAGGGGTCGTCCTGTGCCTTCGCGAGATAGCGCCGCTTGGTCCACCGGTACCACCAGAACAGAAAGAGCGTGGCGGCGATCGACGCCGCGAGCACCGGGCCGACGAAGCGCATGACGGCGTCGAACCCCTTGCTGTCCTGCCGCCACTGCTCGAAGCCGGTCGTGGAACTCGTGATCACGATGTACAGGCCCTGCACGGCCCAGGCGAGCAGCGCGAGCGCGGCGACCACCCAGATGGCCCGGGTGACGTTGGTGTAGGAGAGCCATCGGCGCCATTTCTTGGGGCGGGTGGCGCCGCGGCGGGCCTCCAGACGGATCGTCAGCCTGTGCCAGTGGCCCACGAATCCACGCTTGGCCCAGCTGCCTGCCCGTCTCGGAGCCAGTGTCGCCATCGGCGCGTCGCGAGGCCGCTCCTTGCCGGGCGGGTGACGGACGACCCTCGTCATCGTGGGTCTCCTTCCGAACAAGGCTCTCGAAACGGAGGACCGCGGGCGCCGACACCTACCTCCATGGAAGCACTCCGGGAACTCCCCGCAACCCGGCGGCTCTCGGCGAAAACCCGAGGCCGCCGCCGTACCGGTCCGGCAGACTCGGCCGTATGGACATCGTGATCCGGCAGGCGGATCCCGGCGAGTACGAGGCGCTCGGCGAGATCACCGCCCAGGCCTATCTCCAGGACGGCCTGCTCGACTTCGGCGAGAGTGATGAATACCTCGGTGAGCTCAAGGACGTGGCCAAGCGTGCGGCCGCCGCGGAGGTGCTGGTGGCTGTCGAGGACGGCCGGCTGCTGGGCGGCGTGACCTTCGTGCCGGACGGCGGGCCGATGGCCGACATCGCCCGTCCCGGAGAGGCGGAGATCCGGATGCTCGCCATCGATCGCTCGGCTCGCGGCCGCGGCGCAGGCGAGGCCCTCGTGCGTGCCTGCGTCGACCGCGCACGGACCGCGGAGGGCTGCGTACGGATCGTCCTGTCGACCCAGCGCACCATGCACGGCGCCCACCGCATCTACGAACGTCTGGGCTTCGTCCGCACACCCGCGCGGGACTGGAACCCGATTCCGCACCTCGACGACATCACTCTTCTCACCTACGAGTTGACGCTCTGAAACCACCGCGACACAACATCTGGGGGTGGCGTGGCAGGCGAGCACAAGATGTATGCTCGTCCTCGCTGTCGCCGCAGGGGAATCCGGTGCGAATCCGGAACTGTCCCGCAACGGTGTACATGCGTGCTTTTGCACGCCTGGTTCAGTCCGAGGACCTGCCGACAGCGCACCCGACCACCCGGTCCGGGTGCCATGACGTCCGGGCCTCGTGGAATGGGCTGGTGGACGCGACGCCCCGTGCGCTCGTGAGCTGCCCCCTGCCCTCCGCAAGGCCCCGTGCCGAGCGAGGGAGAGCCCCACGTGACCATCGCGCCAGCCGAACCGGCCTCAGCGATCCAGGACATCGACGGTCCGGGAACCGCACTGCTGCGGACCCTCACCGAGCTGACCGCCGACCTCCCCGACGCCGACCCCGGCCGGGTCGCCGCCGCCGCGCTGCGCGGCCGGTCCGCCCGCGCGGACGACTCGGAGCTGCGCGAGCTGGCCACCGAGGCGGCGGCCGGTCTCATTTCCGAGGACCCCGCCTACAGCAGGCTCGCCGCCCGGCTGCTGACCGTCTCCATCGCCGCCGAGGCCGCCTCGCAGGGCGTCACGTCCTTCACCGAGTCGGTCGCGGTCGGGCACCGCGAGGGCCTCATCGCCGACCGGACCGCCGACTTCGCGCGGATCCACGCGGCCCGTCTCGACGCGCTCATCGACACCGGCGCCGACGACCGCTTCGGCTACTTCGGCCTGCGCACCCTGCACAGCCGCTATCTGCTCCGGCACCCCATCACCCGCAAGGTCATCGAGACGCCCCAGCACTTCATGCTGCGCGTCGCCGCCGGTCTCGCCGAGGACGACACCACCCGCGCACTGGACGAAGTCGCCGCGCTCTACGGGCTCATGAGCCGCCTTGACTACCTCCCCTCCTCCCCCACACTCTTCAACTCCGGCACCCGCCACCCCCAGATGTCGTCCTGCTACCTCCTCGACTCCCCGCTCGACGAGCTGGACTCCATCTACGACCGCTACCACCAGGTCGCCCGCCTCTCGAAGCACGCCGGCGGCATCGGCATCGCGTACTCCCGCATCCGCAGCCGCGGTTCGCTGATCCGCGGCACCAACGGCCACTCCAACGGCATCGTCCCGTTCCTGAAGACGCTCGACGCCTCCGTCGCCGCCGTGAACCAGGGCGGCCGGCGCAAGGGTGCCGCCGCGGTCTACCTGGAGACCTGGCACTCCGACATCGAGGAGTTCCTGGAGCTGCGCGACAACACCGGTGAGGACGCCCGCCGTACGCACAACCTGAACCTCGCGCACTGGATCCCGGACGAGTTCATGCGCCGGGTCAACGCCGACGAGCCGTGGAGCCTCTTCTCCCCCGCCGACGTGCCCGAGCTGGTCGACCTGTGGGGCGAGGAGTTCGACGCCGCCTACCGCAAGGCGGAGGCCGCGGGGCTCGCCAAGAAGACCATCCCCGCCCGCGACCTCTACGGCCGCATGATGCGCACCCTCGCGCAGACCGGCAACGGCTGGATGACCTTCAAGGACGCCGCCAACCGCACCGCCAACCAGACCGCCCTGCCGGGCCATGTCGTCCACTCCTCCAACCTCTGCACGGAGATCCTGGAGGTCACCGACGACGGGGAGACGGCCGTCTGCAACCTGGGGTCCGTCAACCTCGGCGCGTTCGTCGACACGACGACCGGCGACATCGACTGGGAGCGGCTGGACGCCACCGTCCACACGGCCGTCACGTTCCTCGACCGCGTCGTCGACATCAACTTCTACCCGACCGAGCAGGCGGGCCGTTCGAACGCCAAGTGGCGGCCGGTGGGCCTGGGCGCGATGGGCCTCCAGGACGTCTTCTTCAAGCTGCGCCTCCCCTTCGACTCGCCGGAGGCCAAGGCGCTCTCCACCCGTATCGCCGAGCGCATCATGCTCGCCGCGTACGAAGCCTCCGCCGACCTCGCCGAGCGGAGCGGCCCGCTACCGGCCTGGGAGAAGACCCGTACCGCCAAGGGTGTCCTGCACCCCGACCACTACGGCGTCGAGCTGACCTGGCCGGAGCGCTGGGCGGCCCTGCGCAGCCGTATCGCCACGACCGGCATGCGCAACTCCCTCCTGCTCGCCATCGCCCCCACCGCCACCATCGCGTCCATCGCCGGCGTCTACGAGTGCATCGAGCCGCAGGTCTCCAACCTGTTCAAGCGCGAGACGCTCTCCGGCGAGTTCCTCCAGGTCAACTCCTACCTGGTCAACGACCTCAAGGAGCTCGGCGTCTGGGACGCCCGCACCCGTGAGGCGCTGCGCGACTCGAACGGCTCGGTGCAGGAGTTCGCCTGGATCCCGGCGGACGTACGGGCCCTGTACCGCACGGCGTGGGAGATCCCGCAGCGCGGCCTGATCGACATGGCCGCCGACCGGACGCCGTTCCTGGACCAGTCCCAGTCCCTGAACCTCTTCCTGGAGACGCCGACCATCGGCAAGCTCTCCTCGATGTACGCGTACGCCTGGAAGCAGGGCCTGAAGACGACGTACTACCTGCGCTCGCGCCCGGCGACCCGCATCGCCCGCGCCGCCCAGGCCCAGGCCGCCCAGCCCGAGAAGACCATCCCCGTCCAGCAGGTCGCCGAGCCCGACGCCGTCGCCTGCTCCCTGGAAAACCCCGAGTCCTGCGAGGCCTGCCAGTAATGACCACCCGTAACGCCAATCTCCTCGACCCTGGCTTCGAGCTGACTCTCCGCCCCATGCGCTACCCGGACTTCTACGAGCGCTACCGGGACGCCATCAAGAACACCTGGACCGTCGAGGAGGTCGACCTCCACTCGGACGTCGCCGACCTGGCGAAGCTGTCCGAGGGTGAGCAGCACATGATCGGCCGGCTGGTCGCGTTCTTCGCGACGGGCGACTCGATCGTCGCGAACAACCTGGTGCTGACGCTGTACAAGCACATCAACTCCCCGGAGGCGCGCCTGTACCTGTCGCGCCAGCTCTTCGAGGAGGCCGTGCACGTCCAGTTCTACTTGACGCTGCTCGACACCTACCTGCCCGACCCGGAGGACAGGGCGGCGGCCTTCGACGCCGTCGAGAACATCCCGTCCATCCGCGAGAAGGCCGAGTTCTGCTTCAGGTGGATCAACGAGGTCGAGAAGCTGGACAGCCTGCAGACCAAGGCCGACCGCCGTCGCTTCCTGCTCAACCTGATCTGCTTCGCCGCATGCATCGAGGGCCTGTTCTTCTACGGTGCCTTCGCGTACGTCTACTGGTTCCGCAGCCGGGGCCTGCTGCACGGCCTCGCCACCGGCACCAACTGGGTGTTCCGCGACGAGACGATGCACATGAGCTTCGCCTTCGACGTGGTCGACACCGTCCGCAAGGAGGAGCCGGAGCTCTTCGACGACCAGCTTGAGCAGCAGGTCACCGACATGCTGAGGGAGGCCGTCGAGGCCGAGCTGCAGTTCGCGCGCGACCTGTGCGGTGACGGCCTCCCGGGCATGAACACCGACTCGATGCGGCAGTACCTGGAGTGTGTCGCCGATCAGCGCCTGACGCGCCTCGGCTTCGCTCCGGTGTACGGCTCCGAGAACCCCTTCTCCTTCATGGAGCTCCAGGGCGTTCAGGAACTCACCAACTTCTTCGAGCGGCGTCCGTCGGCGTACCAGGTGGCGGTGGAGGGCACCGTGGACCTGGACGAGGACTTCTGAGTCTCCGCCTGCTTCAACTGGCGGTCGATCCGGCGCTCGAGGACCGCTCCCACGAGCGCCGGACCCGCGAGGAGGGAGAAGAGCAGGAAGACCGCGACGTATTCGAGGAATGCGTTCATGCGGTAAGTCTCGTTTCCGGAGAACACTCCTGACAGTGGCAGGACTGCCGCATACCATCGAATTACTGCCAGAGCCGTGGCACACTGGCGGCATGCTGAAGAACGTGGCCGTAGCGCTGCTCGACGGCGTGCATCCCTTCGAACTCGGCGTCGTCTGCGAGGTCTTCGGACTCGACCGCAGTGACCAGGGACTTCCGGTGTACGACTTCGCGGTCGCCTCGGCGGAAGGGCCGGCTCTGGCCACCCATGTCCCCGGCTTCACGGTCTCCACGGCGTACGGTCTCGACCGGCTCGACGAGGCCGATCTGATCGCCGTGCCCGCGGGCAGCGACTACATCGGCCGGGAGTATCCGCCCGCGCTGCTCGACGCCCTGGTCCGGGCCGTGGACCGGGGTGCCCGGGTGCTCAGCGTCTGTTCCGGCGTCTTCGTGCTCGGCGCGGCCGGGCTGCTGGACGGCAGGCGCTGCGCGGTGCACTGGCGGCAGGCCGCCGAACTCGCCCGGCGCCACCCGCGCGCGGTGATCGAACCCGATGTGCTGTACGTGGACGAGGACCCGGTGATCACCTCGGCGGGCACGGCGGCCGGGATCGACGCCTGTCTGCATCTTGTGCGCAAGGAGCATGGCGTGGAGGTCGCCAACGCCATCGCCCGGCGCATGGTGGTGCCGCCGCACCGGGACGGCGGGCAGGCCCAGTACATCGAGCGCCCGCTGCCCCGCTCCCAGTGCGACACGGTCGGCGAGGTGCTGGCGTGGATGGAGCGGCACCTCGACGAGGAGGTCACCGTCGAGCAGCTCGCCGAGCGTGCGCTGATGTCCCCGCGCACCTTCGCCCGCCGCTTCCAGCAGGAGACCGGCACGACTCCCTACCGCTGGATCCTGCGCCAACGGGTGCTGCTGGCGCAGAAGTTGCTGGAGGCGACGGACGAGACGGTGGACGCGATCGCGGGCCGAACGGGCTTCGGCACCGCGGCGGCGCTGCGCCACCAGTTCGTACGCGCGCTGGGCACGACCCCGAACGCCTACCGCAGGACGTTCCAGGGGCCGACCGCCGCGTAGCCGGCTCAGTCGTTGGCGACCACGGGGTAGCGGGGCTCGTTCTCGGCCATCTGCCGCAGCGCGTCCTTGCGCTCGCGCTTGGAGAGACGGTCGATGTAGAGATAGCCGTACAGGTGGTCGGTCTCGTGCTGCAGGCAGCGGGCGAAGTACCCGGTGCCGCGCACCTTGATCGGGTTGCCCTTCTCGTCCTGCCCGGTCAGCTCGGCGTAGTCGGGGCGGGCGAGCGGCGCGTACGCGGTCGGCACGGAGAGGCAGCCCTCGTTGCTGTCGTCCAGCCGGCGCCGCTCGGCGGGCAGCTCGACCAGCTTCGGGTTGCAGACGACGCCGACATGCCGTTCGCCCTGGTCGTCCTGGCAGTCGTAGACGAAGACCTTCAGGTCGACGCCGATCTGGTTGGCGGCCAGGCCCACGCCCTCGGCGGTGCGCTGCGAGGCGAACATGTCCGCGACCAGCTGGTCCAGCTCGGCGCCGAACTCGGTGACGTCCTTGCACTCCCGGTGCAGGACCGGGTTCCCCACGACGGTGATCGGCCGCGAGTTGCCGCGCTCACGCCAGGCGTTCTCGCGCTCCTCCGTGTCCTCGGTGTCGACGACGAAACCCTCGTCGTCCACGGGGAGCACGCCCGCGTGCTGCTGCTCGGTGTCCTGCTGGGCCATGACCGACGTATGCCTTCCTGCACAACCAAAAGAAGAAAAGGGGGTGTGACGCTGATACAGGGTACGGCGAACGCTCAGCAGACCTCTTCGAGATCCCGCCAGTCCCTGGAATCCGGGCTGTCCGCGACCCATCCGTCCAGCAGCCCCCGCACCAGCGCCGCGGGCGCGGCGACGCCACACTCGCGCTCCGGCACCCACAGCTGCCCGTCGGTCCGGTGCCCCAGCGGCCCGGGGTGCCCCGGCTCACTGTGGTCGTGCGGGTCCAGGTGCTCCCCGTCGCCCTCGTCGGACGGCATCCGTGATTCGGAGCACATCCGGCACAGCAGCCGTACGGACGAGGACCAGTCCTCCGCGGCGAACCCGGCGTCCGCGGCGAGCTGCTCCAGGGCGTCCCGGTCGGCCTCGGTGGCGGCCTCCAGGAGGACCACCCAGGTGGGCACCGGCGAGGGCGCCCACAGCTCGATCTCGTCGAAGACGGGGTAGGCGTGCCCGGCGGACGTGGTCCGCTCACCGTGGGGCACCCCGTCGTGCAGTGCGACCTCGCCCCAGCGCCGCCCGGACGACGGCAGCGGAATCGACAGCACCTCGATACGGGCGGGGTCCAGCCGCCGCCCCCACACGACCTCGGCCTCCCCCTCCGGGGACAGCCGTACGGCCGCGCTGCCCAGGTCCATGCCGACCGGCTCACCGGACTCGGTCGCCCCGCCGGGCACCCGCAGCCCGTACGCCTGCCAGGCCCGCCTGGCCAGCGGCCAGTCCTGCAGCGCGGTGGCCGCGATGCCGACGTTCCACCAGTCGGGCGCCCCGGTCTCCCGGTCAAGCAGCGCCACGGCACGCAGTCCGGCCGCCCGGGCCTGTTCCCAGTCGTGCCGGAACTTGTGCAGCAGCGCGAGGTTGAACCAGGACTCCGAAAGCCAGGGCTCCAGATCGGCGGCCCGCGTCAGCAGCGCGCCCGCGTCCTCATACCGGCCGTCGCCGATGAGCGTGAACGCCCGGTCGGTGGCCTGCCGCCAGGAGGCGGAGGGCCGGTGCCGTCCCTTGCCGAAGATCCTCACGATTCCCGCCTGCCAGTTCCGTGGAGTGGGCTGGCTAGTGCTCGCCCCCGGACACACTCTCATTCGCATCCAACCACGTACGGCTGGAAGGGCGCTCATTACCCATGGGTTACCCAACCACGGGCGCTGTAAGACGGTCTCTGGACAGCACCCGTGCGAGCGACCCCACCACTTCCGGCGCATACTCCCCGGCGGTGCCCAGTCGCAGCTCCTCCAGCGCCGCCAGCGGCCCGCCTGGCCCGCCGTCGCGCGCCTTCTCCTCGTAGGCGTTCACCGCCCGCACGATCCGCGCGGCGACCGGCTGCTCCGGACAGGGGTCGGCGAGCCGCTCCACGACCATCGCGACCTGCGGACTCACCCCGGTCTGCCGTACGACGGCGCCGCCGAGCAGCGCGATCCGCCGCTGTTCCTCGACGGGCAGCACGGAGGTGGCCCCGTCCGGCACCGGATCGACGAGGCTGAGCTGTCCGATGTCGTGCATGAGGGCCGCGTACTCCAGCACGGTGAGCTCGGCCTCGGACAGGCCCAGGTCCCGCCCGACCTCCCGGCTGAGCGCGGCCACCCGCCGGGCATGTCCGGTCGGGGTGTACCCGGCGATCTCGGTGGCCCGGGCGAGGGAGGCGATGGTCTGCCGATAGGTGGTCCGCACGGCGGCGTACCGGCGGAAGGACATCTGGGTGAGCAGCAGGGGCAGCGAGAACACGGGCAGGGCCCACAGCCCGACCACGGCGACCGCGAGCGCCATCACGGCGCCGGTGGCGCAGACGGCCGACCCGATCCCGAGGGTCGCCCGCAGCTCGTCCCGCAGCAGCGGCCCGTAGGGCCATCGGGTGCGCGAGTGTGCCAGGGCCGCGGCGAGCATGGCGTCGCACAGGGTGGTGAGGGCGAGGATCGCGAGCAGCAGCAGGGCGTAGGAAGTGCCCCAGCCGCGGAATGTGCCCTGATTGAACAGGGGTTGGAAGCAGACGGCGGCGAAACCGACGGTGAGCACGCGCCGGGCGAGATGGTCGAGGACGGGGCGCCCTCGCGCGATGTGCGGCACGCTGCCGAGGAGCGAGGCGGCGAGGACGACGGCGACGACCTGCGCGACACCGTGCCCGGTGGGCCGTCCGCCCAGCTCCCCCAGCAGGGCGTACGACAGCGCGGCGGCGGCCCCGAGCGGTGCGGCCTCCCTGCCCTCGGCGCCGGTCCAGCGGGTGAGCTCGCCCAGGGTGATCAGGGCGCCGAAGGCGATGGCCGTGCCCCGCTCGACGAGGCCGCCGGACATGCTGCCGAGCAGAGAGCCCGCGGCGAGAAGGGCGGCGCAGGCGTGGACGAGGCTCAACAGGGGGCTGGGCCTCGGGGCGCTCATCGTTGGGCTCCGGGGGCACCGGCGACCGCCGGGCGGGAAGCGGGCGCGGTGGCCTCGTCGGCGGTGACGGCGGGATGCCAGCCGTGCTGGTCGACGGCTCGGGCGAGGGCCGTGACCATCCGGGGGTCGAACTGCGAGCCGGCGCACTTCTGAAGCTCCCGCAGCGCGACGGACACCGGACGGGCCCGCGAGTAGGACCGGGTCGAGGTCATCGCGTCGAACGCGTCCGCGACCGCCACCACCCGGGCCGACTCCGGGATCTGACTTCCGCTCAGCCCATAGGGGTACCCGCTCCCGTCCAGCCGCTCGTGGTGATGCAGTACGGCGGCCCGGGCCTCGCCGAGGAAGGAGATCCCGCGCACCATCTCGTGCCCGTACTCGGGGTGCAGCTCGATGACTCGCCGCTCCTCGGGCGTCAGCGGCCCGTTCTTGCGCAGCAGCCGGGTCGGCACGCCCAGCTTGCCGACGTCGTGCAGGATCCCGGCGAAGCGGAGCACCTCGACGCGCTCGTCGGCCAGGCCGAGCTCACGGGCGATCATCATCGAGGCCCGCCCGACCCGCTCACTGTGGCCGCGGGTGTAGCCGTCCTTGATGTCGACGGCCTGGACGAGCGCCCGGATGGTCGCCTGGTGGGCGGCGCGTTCCTGGTGGTACTGGGCGAACGCCCACCACGACACGCACATCGGCAGCAGCACGAGCAGCGCGGCGACGGGACCGTAGGGGCTGCGCCACAGGACGGCCATCATCAGTCCGGCCAGCCCGTGCACGGCGATCGGCGCGAGCGACCGGAGGAAGAGCCCCCGCCATGCGCGCCGTACCGGCATCCTCTCCGCGAGCGCCCGGATCCCACCGTCGAGCACGGTCAGGACCAGGCAGAACGCCAGCACCGCGGCGCCGGCGGGCGCGAGCGCGTGCGGGAAGTCGGACGCCACCAGGGCGTCGTGCTCGCCGAGCGCCCAGTGCACCCGGGCGGCCGCCCACACCGCGACCACGAGCTGCGCCGCCCGCCACACCCGCCGCAGCAGGCGCGGGCGCCCGCCGACCGGTGCGCACAGCGCCCCCGGCACCGCGACCAGCGCGGCAGCGCACGGTGACAGCAGGAAGGCTCCGGCGAGGAGCACCGGATAGAACGGGCCGGACAGCCGCTCGCCCCCTGCGTGGAGCGTGGCCAGCAGGGCCACCGCCCACCAGGGGACGCTCGTCGCCGAAGGCGCGTACAGGCAGTACAGGGCGCCGAGGACGACACAGCCGACGTAGACACGTGCCCCTGTGGGTGTCGCCTTCATACGCCCCTCCCCGGCCACGCGCTTCAAGCACGGGAGCCTAAGGCGGCCAGGGGGAGGTTCGCGGTCCTATGACCGGCGGATTAGCACGTTCGAGTGACGGCCGTGGGTTCAGGATTCCTGTGGCGCGGCCGTGACGTCGTGCTCGGGCACGGTCTGGCCGGAGCGGATCAGCTCAAGCCGGCCGAGGACCTTGGCGCGCAGGTCGGTGGGCACGTCGTCATGTCCGCAGCACCGCTTGACCAGCTTCTTCACGGCCTCTTCGAGGCCGTACTTCTCCAGGCACGGCGAGCACTCCTGGAAGTGCTGCTTGAACTTGGCGCGGTCGACGTCCGGCATCTCACTGTCGAGGAACTCGTAGAGGTGGTCGAGTACCTCGGAGCAGTCCGTCTCGTGCGGCTCTCCGCAGCTCATGAGCCCGAGCCTTTCGCTTCGTTCGACTCTCCGGCGCCGGCCGGGACCAGCCCGCGCTCACGGGCGTAGTCCTCGAGCATGCCGCGCAGTTGACGGCGGCCCCGGTGCAGCCGGGACATCACCGTACCGATGGGTGTCCCCATGATGTCCGCGATCTCCTTGTACGCAAAGCCCTCGACGTCGGCCAGATACACGGCGATGCGGAACTCCTCGGGGATGGCCTGGAGCGCTTCCTTCACGTCCGAGTCGGGCAGGTGGTCGAGCGCCTGCGACTCCGCGGAGCGCAAGCCCGTCGACATGTGCGACTCGGCGCGGGCGAGCTGCCAGTCCTCGATCTCCTCGGCCGCGGAGCGCTGGGGTTCGCGCTGCTTCTTGCGGTACGAGTTGATGAAGGTGTTGGTGAGGATCCGGTACAGCCACGCCTTGAGGTTGGTGCCCTCGCGGAACTGGTGGAAGGACGCGTACGCCTTGGCGTACGTCTCCTGCACCAGGTCCTCCGCGTCGGCCGGGTTGCGCGTCATACGCAGCGCGGCCGAGTACATCTGGTCGAGGAATTCGAGCGCGTCCCGCTCGAAGCGCGCGCTGCGCTCGCCGGTCGTCTCCGCGGACATGCCCACGCTCGTGCCCAGGCCCTCGGGCTGCTCCGCCTGGCCGTTGTCGGTCCCTGCGTCGGTACCGGGAACCGGACCCACCTCCTCAAGATTGCGGGCAGGACCGAATCCGGGCCCACCTGAATCGGAGGATAGACGACCTGCCGTACCTGCCGCCCCTCGAATAGGAGCGGCCTTGGCCGCATGCAGCACCGTCCAGTCCAGGTCGGCACGGCTGCTGCGGCTCGGGCAGTAGGTCGAACCCATGCGGCGGACTCCCTCTCCTACGACGTCGGTACCGGTGTTTCAGCACCGCTGTCCGCCACAACAGAGGCCGGGTCCACGGCATTCCCGAAGCTTTACCCGAGTGACCCGACCCACTTCAGGACCGCGTCCGTGACAATCGCCACGGCCTCGTCCTGATCGAGGGGCGCCCGCTTGGGCACGGCGAACCCGTGATCGCCGTACGGCACCTCGACCAGTTCATGGTCGCCGTCCGGGAACTCCTCGGGCTTTCCGAACGGGTCGTTCCCGCCCTGTACGACGAGGGTGGGCACCCCGGCCCCGAGCAGCTCCTCGGCGCGGGACTTCTCGGGCCTGCCCGGCGGGTGCAGGGGGAAGCTCAGCGCGAGCACGGCATGGGCGCCCAGCTCGACAGCCGTACGGCAGGCGACGCGGGCCCCCGCGCTGCGGCCACCCGAGATCACGGGCAGGCCGGGCGCGGTGAGCGCGGGCCACAAGCCCCGCCAGCCGACGTCCAGCGTCTTCGGCGCGGGCGCCACCTTCTTGCCGGCCACCCGCCAGGGCTGCTCCACGAGGGCGACGGTCACCCCGTGGGCCGGGAGGACCTCGGCGAGGGCCACGAGGTCCCGCGCCCCGATGCCGCCGCCGGCGCCGTGGCTCGCGGCCAGCACCAGCCGTGCCTTCTTCGCCGGATGCCAGGTGATGCGGGCGTCCCCGGCGTCCGTGCCAATGATCTCGGTCGTCACGTCAGAAGAGTGTGCCCTCTTCGGGGCCGTCCAGCTCCTTCAGCAGCTCCGGGCCGTTGTTGCGGACGTTGCTGACCATCGTGGAGACGGGGTAGGCGCGCATCATCCCGGGCGGCGGCGGGTCGAGCAGCGTGCGCAGCTCCTCCGGGTCCGTGCGGGACGGGTCCAGCCAGGCGTCCCAGCGGTCCGGGGTGAGCATCAGGGGCATCCGGGGGTGGATCTCGGCGAGCGTGTGCGGGCCCTCCGCGGGCGCGACGGCCAGCGGGGTCGTCTCGGCCTCCGTGGTGATGACGGAGCAGGTCACCCACCAGGCCTGCGGATGGTCGTCGGGCAGCGTCTTGTCGCGCCAGAACTCGTACAGTCCCGCCATCGCGAACACCGACCCGTCGGCGGGCAGCACGAAGTACGGCTGCTTGCGCGGCCGCTTCCTGCGCCCCTCGACCTCCAGGTCCCGCTCCTGCTTTCCGGTGACCCACTCGTAGTAGCCGTCGGCGGGGATGATGCAGCGCCGGGAGGAGAAGGCCCGCCGGTACGAAGGCTTCTCGTGCACGGTCTCCGCGCGCGCGTTGATCATCTTGAAGGCGCTCTCGGGGGTCTTGGACCAGCTGGGCACCAGCCCCCACTTCAGCTTGCGCAGCTGCCGAACCGGGTGCGGGTCATCCACGTCTTTCAAGGGACGGTCGAGGACGACGTGAACCTCCTTGGTCGGAGCCACGTTGTAGTCCGCCTCAAGGGTCTCCTCGGGCTCCCACTTCTCGATCTCAAAGATTCCTGCGAGATCCTCGGGCCCACGACTCGCCGCATACCGTCCGCACATACGTGCAACACTGCCAGATTCCATCCGCCCACAGGGAGCCATCGCCTTACATGGACAGCACCGCATCCGCCTCGCTCGCCTCCCTCTGGGACGAGGTCTCCGGTACTCAGCCCGACCCCGACATGTGGGTCGTGATCGCCGCCCTGGCCGCCGCGCTCGTGGTGATCGTCCCGCACGGGCTGTGGCGCCTCTCACGCAACGCCATCACCATCGCCCACGAGGGCGGCCACGGCCTGATCGCCCTGCTGACCGGCCGCACACTGACCGGCATACGCCTGCACTCCGACACCAGCGGCCTCACCGTCAGCCGCGGCAAGCCGTACGGCCTCGGCATGATCCTCACGGCCGCCGCGGGCTACACGGCTCCCCCGCTGCTGGGCCTGGGCGGCGCCGCGCTGCTGGGCGCGGGCCGGATCACGCTCCTGCTGTGGCTGGCGACAGCGCTGCTGGTGGCGATGCTGGTGATGATCCGCAACGCGTACGGGGCGCTGACGGTGTTCGTCACGGGCGGCACGTTCGTGCTGGTCTCCTGGCTCACCGGGCCTCAGGTGCAGGCGGCGTTCGCGTACGTGGTGGTGTGGTTCCTGTTGGTGGGCGGGGTACGGCCGGCGTTCGAGTTGCAGGCTAAGAGGGCGCGCGGGGGCGCGGGGGACTCGGACGCGGACCAGCTGTCGCGGCTGACGCACGTACCGGCGGGCCTGTGGCTGTTCCTGTTCCACGCGGTGTCGTTGTGTTCACTGATAGGCGGCGGCAGGTGGCTGCTGGCGGTGTGACCAGCCAACCCCCGGGGCGCGGGGTAGCGATGTAGGGCTCCGCCCCGTGGGCGCGACCAGCCCCCACGGCGCCGTACCCGAACCACCGCCTCCTTATAAAGTGGCCCTATGGCCCCGAACGACGCACACACCGCCCTCTGGCCCGCCCCGCACGCGAGCGGAGCCGTCGACGCGACGGTCCACGTGCCCGGGTCCAAGTCGGTCACCAACCGCGCCCTCGTCCTCGCCGCCCTGGCGAGCGAGCCCGGCTGGCTGCGCCGCCCGCTGCGCTCCCGCGACACCCTGCTGATGGCCGGCGCCCTGCGCGCGATGGGCGTCGGGATCGAGGAGGGCGTGGGCCCCGAGGGCACCGGTGAGGCCTGGCGTGTGCTCCCCGCCGGCCTGCGCGGCCCGGCCACCGTCGACGTCGGCAACGCCGGCACGGTGATGCGCTTCCTGCCGCCGGTCGCCGCGCTCGCCGACGGCCCCGTCCGCTTCGACGGCGACCCGAGGTCGTACGAGCGCCCCCTGAACGGCGTGATCGACGCCCTGCGCGTCCTCGGCGCCCGGATCGACGACGACGGCCGCGGCACGCTGCCGCTGACGGTGCACGGCGGAGGCGCCCTGGAGGGCGGGCCGGTGGAGATCGACGCCTCGTCGTCGTCCCAGTTCGTGTCGGCGCTGCTGCTCTCCGGACCGCGCTTCAACCAGGGCGTGGAGGTCCGGCACATCGGCTCCGCGCTTCCCTCGATGCCGCACATCCGTATGACCGTCGACATGCTGCGCTCGGTCGGTGCCCAGGTGGACACCCCGGAGTCGGGCGGCGAGCCGAACGTCTGGCGGGTCACGCCGGGCGCCCTGCTCGGCAGCGACCTGACCGTCGAGCCGGATCTGTCCAACGCCCAGCCGTTCCTGGCGGCGGCGCTGGTGACCGGCGGCAAGGTGCTCGTCCCGGACTGGCCGGCCCGTACCACCCAGCCCGGTGACCGGCTGCGTGAGATCTTCACCGAGATGGGCGGTTCCTGCGAACTCACCGAGTACGGGCTCGTGTTCACCGGTTCGGGTGCGGTTCACGGCATCGACGTGGACCTGAGCGAGGTCGGCGAACTCACCCCGGGCATCGCGGCGGTCGCCGCCCTCGCCGACTCTCCGTCGACCCTGCGCGGTGTCGCGCACCTGCGGCTGCACGAGACCGACCGGCTGGCCGCGCTGACCAAGGAGATCAACGAACTCGGCGGTGATGTCACCGAGACCGCCGACGGTCTGCACATCCGCCCGCGCCGGCTGCACGGCGGCGTCTTCCACACCTACGAGGACCACCGCATGGCGACGGCCGGCGCGGTCATCGGCCTCGCGGTGGAGGGCGTGCGGATCGAGAACGTGGCCACGACGGCGAAGACCCTGCCGGACTTCCCCGAACTGTGGACCGGGATGCTCGGGGCGTAGGGACACCGCCATGCGCCGCTACGGCAAGCACACCGACGAGGACGACATCCGCACGCGTCCCGGCCGACGGAACACCCGGCCCCGTACGAACATCCGGCCCAAGCACGAGGACGCCGCCGAGGGCATGGTCCTCACCGTCGACCGGGGGCGGCTGACCTGTCTCGTCGAGGACCGGATCGTACTGGCGATGAAGGCACGCGAACTCGGCCGCAAGGCGGCGGTGGTCGGTGACCGGGTGGCGCTGGTCGGCGATCTGTCCGGCAAGAAGGACACCCTCGCGCGCATCGTGCGGATCGAGGAGCGGTCCTCGGTGCTGCGGCGCACGGCCGACGACGACGATCCGTTCGAGCGGGTCGTGGTGGCCAACGCCGACCAACTCGCCATCGTCACCGCCCTCGCCGACCCCGAGCCGCGGCCCCGGCTGATCGACCGCTGTCTGGTCGCGGCGTTCGCCGGGGGTCTTGAGCCGCTGCTCGTTCTGACGAAGTCGGACCTGGCGCCGCCGGACGAACTTCTGGAGCTGTACGGGGCGTTGGACATCCCGTATGTCGTCACCAGCCGTGTCGAGTTGGAGGACGGGGACGCCGCGGGCCGGGTGCACGAGCATCTGGACGGCCGGGTCACGGCGTTCGTCGGGCACTCGGGTGTGGGCAAGACGACGCTGGTGAACGCGCTGGTGTCGCGGGAACGCCGGCGTTCCACCGGGCATGTGAACGCGGTGACGGGGCGCGGTCGGCATACGACGACGTCGGCGTTGGCCCTGCCGTTGCCGGATGTTGGCGGCTGGGTGATCGACACCCCGGGGGTACGGTCGTTCGGTCTGGCGCACGTCGATCCGTCCCGGGTGATCCACGCGTTTCCCGATCTGGAACCGGGAACCGAGGGGTGCCCGCGTGCGTGCAGTCATGACGAACCGGACTGCGCGTTGGACGAGTGGGTGGCGCAGGGGCACGCCGATCCGGCGCGGCTCTACTCGCTGCGGCGGTTGTTGGCGACGCGCGAGCGCAAGGAAGGCGACTGAGAGGTAGCCGGAGGAAGGCGATTGACCATCGCGTTGTTTGTCCCCCGGTGAGTCCGGTAAAGGCATAATCGCACCGAGCCGGAACCAAGCCCGACCAAAGCCTGGCGAACCTGACAAGCGGTCACAGAACGTGGGGATACGGGAGGACAGCACATGGCGTGGCTGCTGGTCATTGTGGCGGGGCTGCTCGAAACCGGCTTCGCCGTCTGCCTGAAGCTGTCGCACGGCTTCACCCGGATGTGGCCGACCGTCGCTTTCTGCATCTTCGCGCTCGGCAGTTTCGGTCTGCTGACGCTGTCGCTGCGGAAGCTGGACGTGGGGCCCGCGTATGCGGTGTGGACCGGGATCGGGGCGGCGGGAACGGCGATCTACGGGATGATCTTCCTCGGGGACGTCGTGTCGACCCTGAAGATCGTGTCGATCTCCCTGGTGATCGTGGGCGTCGTCGGACTGCAGTTGTCGGGGTCGGCGCAGTAGGCCGGTCATCGCCTCCGGGTCAGCCCGCCAACTGCCGGTGCAGCGCGCCGCGTACGAGGTCGGCGACACCGCCTTCGCCGGGCGGGGCGCTGACGCAGGACAGGGCCAGCCTGACGACGAGTTCGCAGGAGCGGGCGAGGTCGGCGGTGTCGGGCTTGTTGACGCCGGCGCCGGAGAGGACCCCTACGGCCCGGTCGCGCACGATGCTCACGAAGTCACCGGGTGAGGGCAGCGGGCCGTCGGCTCGGCGCTGTGCCGGGACGGCGGAGGAGGACGGGACTGCGGAGAGCGTCGGCGAGGGCAGGCGTTCGCTCCAGCAGCCGGTGAGCATGGCGCGGACGAGGGCGTTGTCGCGGGCGAGGCCGGCGGTCCACTCCGCGGCGGCGGTGAGACGGTCGCGGGCGTCGCTGGGGGTGGCGAGGGCGCGGTCGACGCCGGCGAGGTAGCCGTCGGCTTCCCTCCTGACGAGCGCGCGGGCCAGCCCCTCCTTGCTCCCGAACTCGTTGTACAGCGTCTGCCGGGACACTCCGGCCGCCGCGGCCACGTCCACCATCCGCACGGCGGACCACGGCCGGCGCGCCAGCGCCGTGTAAGCGGCGTCCAGCAGGGTTTCCCGCGCTGCAGGCATCATCGCCTCCCGGGGACGAGCGGCTCTGCGCCCAGATTTGACGCGCACGGGGTCACTGTCAAGGGTTCGCGAGGGCACGCGGGGGCGCCATTGCGCCGGGGTGCGCGGGCCTTCGGCACTTGGGCCCACCGGGGCACTCCCTTCTCTGCGGCCACCCTCGGCACGGCCCATGTCGTTCAGCTCGTCCGGCGTTCGGGGACGCACATGTCGGCGCCCCGCCAACTGTGGGCAATCCGCCCGTGACCCCGGGGCCTGGTAGCCCCACCAGGACCACGGCAGATACCGTTCGTCCCATGCCGGACTACCTCGACGATCTCCGCCTCACCCACGTCCTTGCGGACGCCGCCGACGCCGCGACCATGGCCCGATTCAAGGCGCTCGACCTCAAGGTCGAGACGAAGCCGGACATGACCCCGGTGAGCGAGGCCGACAAGGCCGCCGAGGAGCTCATTCGAGGGCACCTGCAGCGGGCCCGGCCGAGAGACGCGATCCTCGGGGAGGAGTACGGCGTCGAGGGCACCGGGCCCCGTCGCTGGGTGATCGATCCGATCGACGGCACCAAGAACTACGTACGCGGCGTCCCCGTCTGGGCCACCCTCATCTCCCTGACGGAAGCCGGGGAGGGCGGCTTCCAGCCGGTGGTCGGCCTGGTGTCCGCTCCCGCGCTGGGGCGGCGCTGGTGGGCCGCCAAGGGTCATGGCGCGTTCACCGGCCGTAGCCTCTCCTCCGCGACCCGGCTGCAGGTGTCCCAGGTCTCCAAGCTGACGGACGCCTCGTTCGCGTACTCCTCACTGGGCGGGTGGGAGGACCTGGGGCGGCTGAACGGCTTCCTCGACCTGACGCGCGAGGTGTGGCGTACGCGCGCGTACGGCGACTTCTGGCCGTACATGATGGTCGCCGAGGGGTCGGTCGACATCTGTGCCGAGCCCGAGCTGTCCCTGTGGGACATGGCCGCCCCCGCGATCGTCGTGACGGAGGCCGGCGGCACCTTCACGGGACTCGACGGCCGCCCCGGCCCGCACAGCGGCAACGCCGCCGCCTCGAACGGCCTCCTGCACGACGAGCTCCTCGGGTATCTCAACGAGCGCCACTGAGCGCCCCCTTGTTGACCCCCTCTTTACCTGGCACTCTGAAAGTCCCCCCACTTGTGAATTTGTGCACCGTTCAATAGGCGCCTCCGGCGTCGGGTATGAACAAACGGTGCGGGGGCACTTCAGGAGGTGGCTCCATCCATGCTCGTACGTGACGCCATGAGCACCGTGGTCCTCACCATCGGCCCCACCCACACCCTTCGGCAGGCAGCCGCGCTGATGTCCACCCGCCGGGTGGGCGCGGCCGTGGTCCACGACCCCGACGCCGGCGGCATCGGCATCCTCACCGAACGCGACATCCTCAACTCCGTCGGCCTCGGACAGAACCCGGACACCGAACGCACCCATGACCACACCACCACCGATGTCGTGTTCGCGGCTCCGGCCTGGACCCTGGAGGAGGCGGCCCGCGCCATGGCGCACGGCGGCTTCCGGCATCTGATCGTCCTGGACCACGACGAGCCCGTCGGCATCGTCTCGGTCCGCGACATCATCCGCTGCTGGGCACCCGTACGACAGCACGTGCCGGCCTAGGCGCGCACACGCAAGGCGAAACGGGCCGGACTCCCACGGGGGGACCCGGCCCGTCCGCTCACGGCCGAATTCCTCGATCGCACGCTCGACGATGCCCATCGCGCCCCGTGCTGGACTTTGTCCAAGTCAAGCCAAGTTCCAAAGTCACATCCATTCGGAAGCTGGTCCTACTGCTGTTAAGGTGTTCTGCATGAGTGACCTTCTGGAACGGCTGCGCGGACGCGGATGGCGGATGACCGCGCAGCGGCGCGTCGTGGCCGAGGTCCTCGCCGGCGATCACGTCCATCTGACGGCCGACGAGGTGCACGCGCGGGCCGTGGCCAAGCTGCCCGAGATCTCGCGCGCGACCGTCTACAACACGCTGGGCGAGCTGGTCACCCTCGGCGAGGTGCTCGAGGTCTCCACCGACAAGCGCGCCAAGCGGTACGACCCCAACGCCCACCGGCCCCACCACCACCTGGTGTGCGCCCAGTGCGGCTCGATCCGGGACGTCCACCCGACGGGCAACCCGATGGCCGACCTCCCCGACTCCGAGCGCTTCGGCTTCACGGTCTCGGACGTCGAGGTGACGTACCGCGGCATCTGCCCGAACTGCGCGAAGGCCTAGCCGGCCACCTTCTCGCCCCGGCACCGGTGAGTGCCGGGGCTTTGTGCTGCCCACGCGCGGGTGCGGCCGTGAACGGGGTTCCAAAAACACCTTGGGCCGGGACCCTTTACGGATCCCGGCCCAAGGCCTTCAGTAGCGGGGACAGGATTTGAACCTGCGACCTCTGGGTTATGAGCCCAGCGAGCTACCGAGCTGCTCCACCCCGCGTCGGTGAATGCAACATTACGTCAAGGACGCGGACAGAGGCAAATCGCTTGTCTTCGCCGGCCAGGCACTCTCAGCCCGTCCGGCGTTTGACGACGGGACGGGTAGCCGCGGCGGGGGTGAAGCCTGGCGGCGACCACCGCCCCGAGCCCGCAATGCCCCCGCACCAGCTCAGCGCAGCGTCACGCCGACAGTTCCTCCCGCAGCGCGTCCCGCAGCCGAGCCGCCCGCTCCCCGACCTCCGCCGGCCCCAGCGACACGGCCCGATCGGCCCACCGCTGCCCCTCCGCCAGCTCACCGCGACGCGCGTAGACCAGGGCGAGCCGCAACGCCGACCGCCCGTGCCCGGCGTCCGCCGCCCGCGTCCACCAGACGGCCGCCTCGGGCTCGCTCCCCTCCCGGGCGAGCAGCAGCCCCAGATTGAAGGCGCCGTTCCGGGACCCGGCCTCGGCCGCCTCCCGGTACCACCGGGCCGCCTCCACCACGTCCCCCCGGGCGGCGGCCATCATCCCGACCCGCACCTGGGCCCGCCGATGCCCCTGCGAAGCCGCGCGCTCGTACCACTCCTCGCACTCGCTCTTGTCGTGCACCATCTCGCCGAGCTCATGCGCCGGCTCCGGCGGCCGCCGGGCGTCCAGCACGGTCGCCAGCCGATAGGCGGCCTCCGCACTGCCACCCCCGGCCGCACACCGCAGATGCCGCTCCGCCGCGAGCTCGTCCCCGTCCCGCAGCCGGGCGATCCCTACCTGCAGCGCCGCCTCCGTGTGCCCGGCGGCAGCGGCACGCTCGTACCACCGCAGCGCGGCCCGCTCCTCGCCCCGCCCGGCGTGCAGGATCCCCAGGTTGAACGCGGCGTCCACGCTCCCCGCCTCCGCGGCCTTGGAGAACCACGGCTCGGCACCCGTCGTGTCCCCGCCCTGCAACAGCAGGATCGCCAGCGCGTTCGCCGCCTCGCGGTGCCCGGCGTACGCCGCCCGCCGGTACCACTGCTCGGCCTGCGCGATACGCGCCTGCTCGGCGCAGAGCAGCCCGAGGTTGTACGCGCCGTTCACATCACCGGCGTCCATCGCGGCCCGGTACCACCGCTCGGCGGTCTGTGTCTCCCCGCGCTCGGCATGCAGCGCGCCCAGCGCGTTCGCGGCGTTGCCGTCGCCGTCCTGCGCGGCCCGCAGCCACCACACGGCGGCACTCTCGGTGTCCCCGGCGTCCCGCAGCAGGAACCCGAGCGCGCAGGCGGCCCGCGCCTCCCCGTCCTTGGCGGACGTCAGGTACCAGCGCCCGGCCTCCTTGAGCTCCCCACGCTTCTCCAGGATCGCCCCGAGGTGCAGTGCGGCCCTGCGGTGCCCGCGCGCGGCGGCCTGCCGGTACCACTGCTCGGCCTCGTCCAGCAGCGTCTCGCTCACCGCGACACCGTTGTCGGCCCCGTCCTCGCCCGAACCCGTCGCCTGCCGGTCGATCGCGCGCGCCAGCCGGTACGCCGCCTCCCGGTGTCCACGCTCGGCCGCGGCCCGCATCCACTGCTCGGCCCGGCCGTCGCTGCGGTGCTCCATCAGATCGGCGAGCGCGTAGGCGCCCAGCGCGTGCCCCTGCTCGGCGGACTGGCGCAGCCAGTACTCGGCGGCGGGCTCGTCGCCGCGCTCACGGTGATGACGTCCCAGCGCGTGCGCGGCCGCGGCCGACCCCGCGACGGCGGCGATCCGCCACCATCCGGCGGCCTCGTCGGCGTACCCGCGCTGGTGCAGCAGGACTCCCAGGTTGTTCGCGGCGGCCCGGTCCCCGGCGGCGGTCGCGGCACGCAGATGGGGCTCGGCTCCGTCGAGATCGCCGCGGCGCAGCAGCATGGCCCCGAGCACGCTCATCGCCTCTACGTCACCGGTCTCGGCGGCGAGCCGCTGCCGCGCCTCCTCGGCAGCCTCCCCCGTCTCGTCCTGGTCCGTCGGTCGTTCGAGGGCGAAGTCACCCTCCGGCTGCGAGAGATCACCCACCGGCAGCGAGACACCGTCCGTCGGTCGCGAGGCGTCGTTTCCAGGCTGCACGAAATCGCCCGTCGGCTGCACAAAGTCGGCAGGCTGCACAAACCGCCCTGTCTCCAACAGAGTTGCCTTGTCCCCCATAACGTCCATCGTCGCACCACCTGCAACCTGGGTACACCTGGTATACCGCAGCCAGTGAGGTCACTTCAGCGTTTTGTCGACATGCCCACAGAGAGACAAGTCAAACACAGTTCTCCCAACTCCCCACGGCGGCACGACCATCCCGCTGCCCGGCACATGCGTTCGCACACCACAAAGGCCCGGATCCTCTGGAGGATCCGGGCCTTCGCTGTCGTACGAAATGTTCGCCGACTTCAGTAGCGGGGACAGGATTTGAACCTGCGACCTCTGGGTTATGAGCCCAGCGAGCTACCGAGCTGCTCCACCCCGCGCCGTTGTTCTGCAACCGTATCACGGCGCGGGGGGAGCTATTCGATCAACCGCCGTCCCTACGTGCCGCTGGGACTTCTGCTCGGGCTCGAACTCGGCGTGGGACTCGAACTCGGACTCGCACCGCCACCGCCGTTGCCCGCGCCGCCGCCGGTCTTGTCGGCCTGCGACTGCGCGTCCTCGGCCCGCTGCAGGGCGTCCTCGAGGTCCTTCTGCGCCTTGCCGTACGCCTCCCAGTCACCCTTCTTCAGGGCGTCCTGGCCGGCTTCGAAGGCCTTCTGGGCGTCGTTGAGCGCCTCTTGGACCGTCGGGTTCTTCGACGTCGGCGGAGGTGTCGTACCACCGCCGTCCTCGTCGCCCTCGTCCGGTGGCTCGGGCGTCGCGCCCTCCGCTCCGAAGACCTTGTTGAGGGCCTCGCCGAGGGTGTCCTCGAAGGCGGTGGTGCCGCCGTAGGACACCAACACCTTCCGCAGCAGCGGGTACTTGAGCCCGCCACCGCGTACATAGACCGGCTCCACATAGAGCAGTCCGCCGTCGAGCGGGACCGCCAGCAGGTTGCCGTACTCGACCTCGGAGTCGCCGCCTCTCAGCAGCCTGATGGTCTCGGCGATGTCCTGTTCGGAGTTGAACTGGCTCTGGACCTGACTGGGGCCGTTGACCGTGGTGTTGGTCGGCAGTTTCAGAATCCTGATCTTGCCGTAGTCACTGGTGCCCGCTTCGGCGTCGACCGCCATGAAGGCGCTGAGGTTGTCCCGGCCGTTCGGTGTGAGCGTCGTCGTCAGCGAGAACGCCTGCGCCGCCTGGTCGGGCATCTTCATGCTCAGGTAGTACGGCGGCGTCGCGCTGCCCGACTTGTTGGTCGGGTCGTCCGGCACCTGCCAGACCTCGCTGCCGCTGAGGAACGTCGTGGCGTCCTTCACGTGGTAGCGGGTGAGCAGCTCGCGCTGGACCTTGAACAGGTCCTGCGGGTAGCGCAGATGGGCCATCAGCGACTTGGAGATCTCGCTCTTGGACTTCACCGTGCCCGGGAAGGCCTTCATCCAGGTCTTCAGGACCGGGTCCTTGGTGTCCCACTGGAAGAGCTTGACCTCACCGGTGTAGGAGTCGACCGTCGCCTTCACCGAGTTGCGGATGTAGTTGACCTGGTTCTGCTGGGCCACCACCGCGCGGTTGTTGTTGGTGGCGGTCAGCGAGTCGGCCGTGGTGTCCCCGAGGGTCGTACGGGACGAGTACGGGTAGCCGTTCGTCGTCGTGTACGCGTCGACGATCCACTGGATACGTCCGTCCACGACCGCCGGGTAGGCGTCGCCGTCGATGGTCAGCCACGGGGCGACCGCCTCGACCCGCTCCTTGGGCGTGCGGTTGTACAGGATGCGCGAACCGTCGCCGATCGCACCGGAGTACAGGATCTGCGGCTCGCCGAACGCCACCGCGTACGCGGCCCGGTTGACCGGGTTGGAGAGACTGACCCCGCTGTCGGCCTGGTAGCTGTAGGTCTTCTCACCGCTGTCGTCGGAGTAGTCGATCTCCTTCTGGGGACCGCCGACGATCGAGTACATGGTGGTCTTCTCGCCGTAGTAGACCCGCTGCTCGTACGTGCCGAGGTCGCCCTTGGACGGCAGGTCGGACTCGGTGAAGTCCGGCCGGCCCTGGGTGTCGGCGCTGGTGCCCTCGGCGGCGACCACGCCGTATCCATGGGTGTAACGGAAGTGGTCGTTGATCCAGTTCCGCTTCGGAATGCCGTTGAGATTGATCTCACGCAGACCGATGACGGTGTCCTGGTCCTTGCCGTCCTTGGTGTACCGGTCGACGTCCAGATTGGTCGGGAACGCGTAGTAGTTCCTGATCTGCTGGAGCTGCTGGAACGTGGGCGAGACGATGTTCGGGTCCAGGATGCGGATGCTCGCCGTGGCGTCCACGTCGTCGCGCAGCTTCGTCTTGTCCTCGGTCTTGCTGGTGCCCGGGTATTCAGTGACCTTGGTGCCGTCGATGCCGTACGCGTCGCGCGTCGCCTTGAGGTTCTTCTCGACGTACGGGGCTTCCTTGGCCTGCTCGTTGGGCTGGACCTGGAACTTCTGGACGATCGCCGGGTACAGGCCGCCGATCAGGATCGCCGAGAGCACCATCAGGCCGAAGCCGATGACGGGCAACTGCCAGGTGCGCCGCCACAGGGTGGCGAAGAACAGCAGCGCGCAGATGACGGCGATGCAGAACAGGATCGTCTTGGCCGGGAGATAGGCGTTGGCGTCGACGTACCTGAGGCCGGTCCAGTTGTCGGTCGCCTTGAAGTCGCTGGACTTCACCGCGAGTCCGTACCGGTCGAGCCAGTACGCGACCGCCTTCAGGGCGACGAAGATGCCGATGAGGACCGACAGATGGCCGGTGGCCGCGGCCGTCGCGCGCGCGCCCGGGCTGGTGATGCGCAGCCCGCCGTACAGGTAGTGGGTGAGCGCGGCGGCGATCACGGAGAGGATCGCGGCGGCGAAGCCGAAGCCGAGCAGGAACCGGTACCAGGGCAGGTCGAAGGCGTAGAAGCCGACGTCGAGATGGAACTGCGGGTCCTTCTCGCCGAAGGGCACCCCGTTGACCCACATCAGCCAGGTCCGCCACTGGCTGGAGGCGGAGGCACCGGCGATCAGCCCGACCAGCGCGGTGATCGCCAGCAACAGCCACTTCTTGTACGGCGCGATGCCCATGCGGTAGCGGTCGAGGTTCTGCTGCTCCATCGACATGGCGCTCAGCGGCGGGCGCAGCCGGTGCGCCAGCCAGATGTTGAACCCGACCGCGAGGGCCATCAACAGGCCGAAGACGAAGAAGAGTCCGATCTTCGTCCACAGTGTGGTCGTGAACACCGAGGAGTAGTTCACCGATCGGTACCAGAGCCAGTCGGTCCAGAACCCCGCGAACATGGTGAAGGCCATGCCGAGGACGGCGAGCACGCCCAGTGTCATGAGCAGGGTCCGGACACGCCGGGACGGGCGGCCCACTCTGATCCGTGGCCCACTGGGGCCTCCGCCGCGGTCCGGCATCTGGAAAGCCAAGGTTCGCACCCCGAAGTTCGCTGTTGGTCTTCGTCAGGCCCGCGTCTTCGTGGACCCCTCGTGGCCCCCCGTGATCGCGGGCCCACACCTATGCAACTTACTCACCGTTTACTCGGTTCCCGATTCCGGCCGGGAACGAGGCAGGATTGTGACCATGTCCAACACTCCCATGGCTGCGAACCCGCTGACCCGGGCCGTCCTCGAGATCGACGAGTACGCCTCCGGCCTCGGCTGGGACCAGCCCGCCCGCCTCTTCGCCCTCGTCGACACCGCACGGCTGCGAGCCCAGGAACCCGGCCTCGCCGCCCAGCTCGGCCTGGGGGACACGCAGGAGTCCTCCGGCCTGACCCCGATCGAGCAGGACGAAATTGCAACGGGCAAGGCGCTCGACGAGTTCCTCGCCACCATCGCCTGGCCCGACGCGGTGGCCGGCTGCGCGCTCACGGTGGAGCGTCTGATGCTGCCGCCGTCCGCCGAGGCCCAGGTCCCGCAGGGCCTGAGCGAGGCCAAGCTCACGAAGTGGGTGGCGGACCACCCGGACCGTCAGGAGGTCCGCATGACCGTCGCGGTCCTGCGCGACGGCACCCGCGAATCGGCCCTGCGCCTGCGCGAGAAGGACACCCCCACCGAAGTCCTCACGGGCCCGGAGCTGGTCCCCGGCCTGGCGGAGGCGCTGGCGGCGACCTTCGAGGACTGAGGTCTTCGGCTACGACCACGGGGGCGCCCTCGGTGTGAGGGGCGCCCCCGCTGTCGTACCGGATGCCTGTCGCTCAGCCCTTGGCCGTGCACTTGGGCAGGTCGGCGGTGTCGCCGGAGCGGATGTCCGTCAGGGCGCCGAGGGCGTCGTCGATGGTGTCGACCTTGACGAGGGTGAGCCCGCCGGGGACGTCCTTGGCGGCGGTCGCGCAGTTGTCGGCGGGGGTGAGGAAGTACTGGGCACCCTTGTCGCGCGCGGCGATGGTCTTCATCTCGATGCCGCCGATGGGGCCGACCTTGCCGTCGTCGTCGATGGTGCCGGTGCCGGCGACGAACTTGCCGCCGGTGAGGCTGCCCGGGGTGAGCTTGTCGTAGAGCCCGAGCGAGAACATCAGGCCCGCGCTGGGTCCGCCGACGTCGGCGAGCTTGATGTCGATGGTGAACGGGAAGGTGTGGTCGGTCCCGGCGGAGATCCCGACGATGGCGCGCTTGTCGCCGCTGTCGGTGGACTCGGCGGTCCTGATCGTGACCTTCTCGGTCTTCGTCGGCGTCCTGCGCTGTTTCTCCGCGGCGGCCTGCTCCTTGGCGGGCACGATCGTGAAGACGACGTCCTGGCCGGGCTTGTGCTTGGTCACCAGCTCGGCGACGTCCCCGGGTTCCTTCACCGCCGTACCGTCGACGGCCTTGATCACGTCACCGGCGTGCAGCCGCCCCTCGGCGGGGGTGCCCTTGACGACGGTCGAGACGATCACCCAGCTCTGCACCGGGATGTCCAGCGCCTTCAGGGCGGCGACCTTGGCGCTCTCCTGGGACTGGCTGAACTCCTCGGCGTTCTCCTGGGTGGACTGCTCCTCGGTCTTGCCGTCCGGGTAGAGGGTGTCGTGCGGCACGACCTTGTTGTCGTGCGCCAGCCAGCCGTAGACGGCCTCCACCAGGTTCATCTTGTAGTCGGCGCTGGTGACCCGGACGGTGGTCATGTTGAGGTGCCCGGTCGTCGGGTAGGTCTTGCGCCCGGAGATCTGCAGCACCGGCTCGCCGTCGTGATCGCCGAGGGTGTTCACCGTCGGCCCCGGGGACATCTCCGCGTAGGGCACGGGAATGAACACTCCCGCGCACAGGAGCGCGATCAGCATCAGGGTGGAGGCGAGCATCGTCGCGGTGCGGCGTGGCATGCCAAGACAGTACGTGACACTCCTGTCAGAGCCCCGTCAGGGCCGCGAACCCGACTCCGTGATCATGTGCTGAGCGATCACGCGGGCGTGCACGTGCGGTTGATCATGCGCGGTCGATCATGTGCGGGAGGAGGACTTCTCCATGGCCGCGCGGAAGCGGGCATAGCCGTCGAGCTCCGGGCCGTCACCCCGTGCCTTGCGGGTGCGGTTGGCCCAACTGCCCCACAGGCCGGCGCAGACCGCAGCCACAAGCGGAATCAGCAACCAGGCAAGCGCCGTCATGCCGTCCTCCCATCCCCAATGAGCGACCGCAACTGACTGATCAGCAGATTAACCACTGGCACTGACAACGCTCACGCCAGGGGTGCGGTTACGCAAGCGGAGTGGGGTGGACGGGGCTGCGCAGGGGGTTGGGGCCCGTTCAGCAGGCGCCGACCCATTCCTCCGTGCCGTCCGAGAACTTCTGGTGCTTCCAGATCGGCACCTCGTGCTTGAGATCGTCGATCAGCTTCCGGCATGCCTCGAAGGCCTCGCCGCGATGGGGGCAGGAGACGGCGACGACGACGGCGAGGTCCCCGACGTCGAGGTCTCCGATCCGGTGCACGGCCGCGAGCGCCCGCACCGGATACTCGGCGACGACCTTCTCGGCGATCCGCCGCATCTCGGCCTCGGCACTGGGATGGCACGAGTATCCGAGCTCGTCGACGTCGGCACCCCCGTCATGGTTGCGCACGGTCCCCACGAACAGCGCGATCCCACCGGCGGCGTCGTCCCCGACGGCCCGGAAGACCTCGTCCACGGAGAGGGCGGTCTCGCGGATGGCGATGAGCTTGACGGGGTCCTGAGCGCCCTGCTCGCCGGGGTGATCGTTGGTAGGTGCCATGACCCCATCGTGCCCCACGCGCGTGAGGACGGGGAATAGCGTTATCGCCCGGCACACGCGCGTGCGGCTTTGGAGCCTCCTACAGCCCCGCGGAGAACGCTCGCGTACTCAGATCCGCCGCCGGGCCTTCCGCGCCCGCCGCACCACCGCCGCCGCGCCCAGCAGGGCCACCGTCGCTCCCGCCGCCCCGGCCGCCGTCGCGTCCTTGCGGCCGAGCCGCCGGCCGGCCACCGTGTGCCTGCCGGAGACCTCCTCCAGCAGCTCCGCCAGCACTTCCTCGTTGGTCCACTGCGGCCGCCAGCCCGCGTCATGGAGGCGGCTCCCGCTGACCACCCACGGATACATCGTGTAGGCCAGGTCGCCGGCCGGGGAGGGCGTCAGTCCGATGCGGTGCAGCCGGGCCGCCGCTCCCAGCGCGACCGCCGAGGGCAGCTCCATGCGCCGGATCCCGCTGAGCTCCTCGACCTCCTCCTGCTCCAGCCAGCCGTCGCAGCCGACGGTGAGTTCCCCGTCGACCTTCTCCAGGACGGCGTACTCCAGGGCGCTGCACAGGTCCTCGACATGACAGAACTGCCAGGCGGGCCGCGAACCGGCGACGACGAGCAGCCGGGGCGACTCGAAGTACCTGGTCAGCGCGGTGTCGGTGCCGCCGACCAGGACCGCGGGCCGCACCACGGTGACATTGAGTCCCGGGTGGGCCCGGGGTGCCCTGCGCGCGAGGCGTTCGATCTCCAGCAGGTCGCCGACGCCGGTGGCCTCCGCCGTCGCGCGCAGTTCCGCGTCCTCGGACAGCGGCAGCTCGTTGTCCGGGAGCGCGCCGTAGACCATCGCCGAGGTGCACAGCACCACACGGTGGATCCCGGCCGCCGCCGCGGCCGTCAGCACGGTCTGCGTCCCCCGAACGTTGTATGCCGTCCGCGCGGCCGGATCCGTCTCCAGATCCAGGTCGAGCGCCAGGTGCACGACCACGTCGGCGCCGCGCAGCTTCTCCGCGATGGCCGGATCCCGCACGTCCAGGATGTGCCACTGTGCCGCCGCGCAGTCACCGCGCCGCTCGTCGATGGCGATGACCTGCTTGACCTCGTCGGACGCGACGAGCCGCTCGGTGAGCAGCGCGCCGATCCCGGACGCGGCGCCGGTCACCGCGACGACTGGGCCGCGCACGCCGCGCGCGGGAGGGGTTGACTGGTTTCGCGCTGCGCGAACCTGCGGATCAGGGGAACTCACCGGGCGTCTCCAGCGGTTGTCTTCAGTACGAACGCGAGCGACGCGTACGTACCAGGTGGCATCCATCCTGCCGCAGGCCGAGAGTCGGCGAAGCACCGAGGCCCGATCGGCTCGCGGTGTCTACGCTGGGTGGTGTTATCGGGCAGTCGTGCCGCCGGCGCCAGCCGGTGGCCTTAACAGCCGAGGAATCCCGTGAGTGACACCCCATTCGGATTCGGCCTTCCGCCGGAGGAGCCGGACGACGGCGACGAGGGCAAGAAGAAGGACCAGCAGAGCGGTGGTGGTCAGGGCCCGGCCAACCCGTTCGGTTTCGGCGGGCTGCCCGGAGCCGGGGGCTTTGGTGGCCCCGGCGCGGACAATCCGTTCGCTGCCATGTTCGGTTCGCTGAACCCCACCGACCTGGGCGCCGCGTTCCAGCAGCTCGGGCAGATGCTCTCCTACGAGGGCGGCCCGGTGAACTGGGACATGGCCAAGCAGATCGCCCGCCAGACCGTCTCCCAGGGCACCGCGGACGGCACGAAGGACGCGAGCGTTGGCCCCGCGGAGCGCACCGCCGTGCAGGAGGCCGTCCGCCTGGCCGACCTGTGGCTGGACGACGCGACGTCGCTGCCGTCCGGCGCGGGCACCGCCGTGGCGTGGAGTCGCGCGGAGTGGGTCGAGGCGACCCTGCCCGCGTGGCAGGAGCTCGTCGATCCGGTCGCCGAGCGCGTCGGCACCGCCATGGGCGATGTGCTGCCGGAGGAGATGCAGGCCATGGCCGGCCCGCTGATCGGCATGATGCGCTCGATGGGCGGCGCCATGTTCGGCACGCAGATCGGGCAGGCCGTGGGTGTGCTCGCGGGCGAGGTCGTCGGCTCCACCGACATCGGCCTGCCGCTCGGCCCGGCCGGCAAGGCCGCGCTGCTGCCGATCAACATCGAGACGTTCGGCAAGGACCTGAGCGTGCCGCAGGAGGAGGTGCGGCTGTATCTCGCCCTGCGCGAGGCCGCCCACCAGCGCCTCTTCGCGCATGTGCCGTGGCTGCGCTCGCACCTGTTCGGCGCGGTCGACGGCTACGCGCGCGGGATCAAGGTCGACACGGCCAAGCTGGAGGACGTCGTCGGCCAGTTCGACCCGCAGAACCCCGAGCAGTTGCAGGACGCTCTCCAGCAGGGCATGTTCCAGCCGGAGGACACCCCGGAGCAGAAGGCGGCTCTGGCCCGTCTGGAGACGGCTCTGGCGCTCGTCGAGGGCTGGGTCGACGCGGTGGTCCACGCGGCCGCGAAGCCGCGTCTGTCATCCGCGGACGCGCTGCGGGAGACCCTGCGCCGCCGTCGTGCCTCGGGCGGCCCGGCGGAGCAGACGTTCGCCACGCTGATCGGCCTTGAGCTGCGTCCGCGCCGCCTGCGTGACGCCTCCCGCCTGTGGGCCTCGCTCACGGACGCGCGCGGTGTCGACGGCCGGGACGCGCTGTGGGCCCACCCGGACATGCTGCCGACGGCCACCGACCTGGACGACCCGGACGGCTTCGTGCACCGCGAGCAGATCGACTTCTCCGAGCTGGACAAGATGCTCGGCGAAGCAGCGGGCGGCACGGGGAAGCCGAACCTGAAGAAGGACGACTCCCCCGAGGGCGACCCCAAGGGCGACGACACCGAGTGAGCCTGTACGACGACACGGTCCTCGTGCTGAAGGGATACGAGGGCCAGGACGAGCTGCGCCGCACGTACCTGGAGCACTTGGAGACTCACCCGGACGGCATGTGGAAGGCCTGCGGCGACGGGCACATCACGGCGAGCGCGCTGGTGGTCGACCCGTCGCGCGGGCGGGTGCTGCTGACGCTCCACAAGAAGATGCGCATGTGGCTGCAGATGGGCGGCCACTGCGAACCGGCCGACGAGACGCTGGCGGCGGCCGCCCTGCGTGAGGGGGTCGAGGAGTCGGGCATCGCGGGGCTGGCCCTGCTGCCCGGCGGCCCGGTGCGCCTGGACCGCCATCACACGCCGTGCGCCTGGCACCTCGACGTCCAGTACGCGGCGCTCGCCCCGGCAGGCGCCGTGGAGGCGATCAGCGACGAGTCGCTCGACCTGCGCTGGTTCGCCTACGGCGAGGTGGCGGACGTGGCCGACGAGTCGGTCGTACGACTGCTCAAGGCGACGCGCGCGAGGCTGTGACCGCGTGACGCCGGTCTGGGCCGCCGCAAGCCAGGCTGTGAACGTGTAAGGGGCGACCGCCCATAGTGGTCGCCCCTTACGTTTGCCTTCCGGACGGTCAGCTCCAGACGTTGCCCTGGTTCTGCCCTCGCGCCCCCTGCTGCCCCATGCCGTACTGCGCGGCGAGGCCGGAGCCGATCTGGGCGTTCTGCGGCGGCAGCAGCTCACTGGGCTGGACGAGCGCGAAGCCGGCGCCCATGAAGCTGAGCTCCCAGCCCTCGCCGGTGTTTCCGCGGCGCCGCCACACCCCGGACGAGTGCGTCTGCGCCTGCATCTGCACGCGAAGCGAGGTCGACCAGGCGACGATCGCGTCGGCGTCGCAGTTGACGTACTTGTCGGGCGTCACCTGCATCATCAGCGGCATCCCGGAGGTCATGAGGGCGACCTTGCCGCGGCCGGTGATGTTGAGCTGGTACTTACCGGAGCCGGAGATGCCGTAGAGGCTGTCCACGGCGATGACCTCGTGGTGCAGCGAGGAGTCCATCGCCAGCACATAGCTGCTGTCGACGGTCAGCCCGTCCTGCTCGACGTCCATGACATGGACGTGCTGCTTGAGGTTGGCGAGGTAGACCGTGCCCTGTCCGTGACAGCGCATGAGGTCCAGGCCCTCACCGGTGCGCGCACGCGCGCGCCCCTGTTGGTTGCTCTGGTACTCGGCGTCGAACTCGACGAGTCCCTGGTAGGCGACCATCGTGCCCTTGCGGGCGAGGATGTCGTCGTGTCCCTCCAGGCCGACGCGGAGCATCTGCTTGTTCTGCAGGCTCCAACGGTCCTGGGTCTGCTGGTCGTTGTAGGCGAAAATCGGGCTCTGCATGGCGTTCTCGTGCTCCCCCTCAGCCCCGGACCCGGAGGCGGTCGGTACTGTCCTCGCTCGGCTGGACGACGACGATGCCCTGGCCGGAGAAGGCCATCTGGTAGGCCTCACCGCTGCCCCGGCCGATGAGCGACTGCGCCTTGAAGCTGCGCTTGCCCTTCACCTTGAGGTTCGGGGACCAGGCGACGAGCGCGTCCGGGTCGACGTAGGTCTCGTCCTCGCCACCGCCGCAGTCGACGACGATCGGCTTGCCCCGGGAGGTCAGCGCGACCCAGCCCTGCCCGGAGATCTTGGTGTTCCACAGGCCCTGTCCGGCGAACTTCGCCAGGCCCTTGACCCGCTCGACGCCCCACGTCAGATGCGCGTCGAAGGCGAGCAGGTTGGTGGCGTTGACGGAGATGCCGTCGCCGTTGAGGTTGATGACGACGACGTTGGCGCCGTAGTCGGCGAGGTAGAGCAGTCCGTCGCCGGAGCACTTCATCAGGGGCGCGCCCTCGCCGGTCATCCAGTCCTTGGCGATCTGGCGCACGGCCGGCGGGTTGGGCTCGTACTGGACGAAGCCCTCGTAGGCGACCATCGAGCCCACGCGCGCGAAGAGGTCGTTCCCGGTCTGCATGGCGACCTTCAGCATGTGGTTGCCGTGGTTCTCCATGCGGCCGGTGACGGGTGCGGGGGCGAAGCCCGCGAGTGGCTGGTTCATGACGGGCTCCCTCAGATCTCGTACGGCTGGACGACGATGAAGTTGCCGGGAGCGGCCCGGAACTGGAGGTTCACGCTCTCTCCGGTGTCCCCGGGGTAGGCGTTGCGGCGCATCCGTACCTGGCTGGAGACGACCACCTGCGCGGCGGACGACCAGGCGACCACGGCGTTGGCGTCGGCGAACGTCGTGGGTGTGACCGGCAGCACCACGGGCGTGCCGTGCGTCTTCACGACGATCGTGCCGGTGCCGGTGAACTGCATCGTGAACAGCGCGCCACCGGGGATGCCGTGGCCCTCGATGCGGCGGACCTCGTACTGGAGGCTCTCGTCGAAGGCGAGGACGTTCTCGGCGGAGACGCAGATGCCGTCGCCCTGGAGCTCGATGGGGTGCAGCATCGTGGAGTTCTCGGCGAGGAACACCTGGCCCTGGCCGGTGCAGCGCATCAGCTGCATCTCCTGGCCGGTCGCGTTGCCCACGATCCGGCCGGCGAAGCCGGCGCCCTTGTAGCTGAAGTCGACCTTGCCCTGGTAGAGCACCATGCTGCCCTGCCGGGCCAGCACGGGCTGACCGCCGATGCCGAGGTCGACCCGGACCATCTTCTTGTTCTGCTGCGTCCAGCGCTGACCGGTGGGCGTCTCCTTGAACTGCTGGAGCGCAGCGGCCACGCCGGGCCCCTGAGACGCGCCTTGCGGGGCGCCCTGGGGGGCTCCGTAGGGCGCCTGCTGTCCCGGGACCTGGCCGTAGGGCGGCTGCTGACCGTAGCCCGGGGGCGGGGTCGGCTGGCCGTAACCGGGGGGCGGGGGCGGGGCCTGCGGCGCCGAGGGCGCCTGGGGGTAGCCGTAGCCGGGAGGCGGCGGCGCCGAGGGCTGGCCGTACGGCTGCTGCCCCGGCTGGCCGTACGGCTGCGGCTGGCCGGGCTGACCGTAGGGCGCGGGCGCCGGGGCGGGCGGCGGCGGGGCGCCCCCGGGCGGCGTCATGGGCGCGATGATGGTCGGCTGCGCGTGCACCGAGGGCGCCGGGCTGGGCGGCGGCGGCGTGGATCCCGGCGGGGGCGCGAAACCCTGTGCCGCCGGGGCGGGCGCGGGCGCCGGAGCGGGCGGCTGCGGGGCAGGAGCGGGAGCGCCGGCCGGGGCGCCGAACGCGGGCGGGGCGGCGGCCTGGGCGGGCGGCGCAAAGTTGGGAGTCGCACCGGCCTGGGGCTGCTGCGGGGCGGCGGGCGTCTCCTCCTCGGCGACCTCGCCGCCGAAGTTCTTCAGCAGCGCGTCGAGGCCACCGTCGAAGCCCTGTCCGACGGCGGCGAACCGCCAGACGTCCTTCAGGTAGAAGTCGCCCAGCATCACGGCGCGTTCGGTGGAGAACTCCGAGCCGTTGAAGGCGTAGCGGGCCACCTCCTCGCCACCGGCGACGATGCGGATGTATCCGGGGCTGATCTGCGACATCTGTCCGGCGCCGTCGATCGTCGCCGTGAAGGACAGCTTCTGGATCTGCGGGGGGATCCTGTCGAGCGTGACCCGGAAGGACTCCGTGTCACCGGCCTGGGTGCCGAGGAGCTGGATGGACTCCTCGGGGGACTTCGGCTGGTTGAAGAAGACGAAATAGCGGTCGTCCGAGAGCCGTTCGTCGGCGTCGAGACCGAAGCAGCTGATGTCGAAGCTCAGCCCTGGGGCGGCGATCTGTACCCCTACGTACAGATCCGTGCCCGCGGTGAGGTCACTGATCTTGGCCTTGTGGCCGCGTTGGAATTCCCTGGCCATGCGTAACGACCGTCCCCCATCCCGAATGTAAGTGCGTCGCGTCAGGCTAACGGCAAACTCGGACATCGGACGAAGCCGGTACAGACCCGGTACACAACCCACGCCCGGCCGAACCGCAAGCCCGGCCTCCGTGATGCCTCAGAGGGCGGACGGGTGCTGCCTCGCAGCCCTCGGGCTCATTCGCCGCGCGCGCTCGGCAGATGCGGCAACCGCTCGGCGGCGACCACGCCTTCGAGGTAGCCCTTCGCCCGCTCGGTGCGGGGATACGCCTCCAGCAACCGCCAGAAACGGGGCCCGTGCCCGGGCACCAGGAGATGCGCGAGTTCGTGCAGGAGGACGTAGTCGACGACGTACTCGGGCATGCCCTGCAACCGGTGCGACAGCCGGATGCTGCCCTCGGCCGGGGTGCACGAACCCCAGCGGGTGTTCTGGTTGGTGACCCAGCGCACCGAGTTGGGCCGCGCACGGCCCTCCAGATACTGGCCCGACAGCCGCTCGGCCCGCTCCGCCAGCTCCGCGTCGCCGATGACCCGTTTGCTCTCCTGGGCGGCCAGCTTGTCCAGCATGACGTTCACCCAGCGCTGCTCCTCGGCCTCGGACATCCGGGCGGGGATGAGCACGACGGTGCGATCGCCCTCGCGGTACGCCGAGACCGTCCGGCGGCGCCGGGCGCTCCTGCGGACCTCGATCGCGCTCGCCCCCGAGCCGCTCGGCGGCGGGCTCGTCGTACTGCGCTGTGGCGTTCCGGCGCGGTGCAGTGGGTCGGCGGACACGCCCCGACGTTACCCGCTGCACATGATGGAAGTCCCGACTCCGGGACGGTTCGATCCCGATCCCCCACCATGCGTTTGATTTGTACGAAGAATATCCACCGCCTGTGGACAACTTTCGGCACCGCACGCCGCGTCAGTGCATGCTGACAGTCACCGGCGGAGCTTCGACCGAGCCCACCGGCACACGGGGATGTTCCACGACGGCTACGGGGGCCCGCTCATGTATGCGACAGATTCGGCGGTTTCAGGCAATTCAGCAGCTTCGGTGACACCGTTGCCGCCCACGGTCCCATCGACTCCGCGCGCTCCTCTGCTCAAGCCCGCACTGAAGCGCGGCTGGCGCGACCTCAACACCGTGCAATTCGGGATGACTCCGACACACGCCCTGACGCTGGGTCCGATGGACACGGCTACGGGCAGTTTCCTCGACCTGCTCAACGGCACCCGCGGACTGGAGCTGTTGCGCGAGGAGGGCCGCCGCATGGATCTGCCGGACGGTCATGTCGACAGACTGGTCCGGCGACTGGCAGGGGCCGGCCTTCTGGACGACGCGAAGGGAGGCGGCCCGGCGGGCGACGCCCTGCGACGCAAGAAAGACGTCCTGGACCGCCTGCGCCCCGATCTGGCCTCGCTGTCCTTGATCACCTCCGAACCGGACGAGGCGATGAACCGCCTGACCGCCCGCCGCTCACTGCGCGTGCAGGTGAGGGGCGCCGGCCGGGTGGGCGCGATGGTGGCGTCACTACTGTCGGCCGCCGGCGTCGGCGAGGTCGACGTGCGTGATGTCGGCCGGGTCGAACCGTGGGACGTGGCGCCGGGCGGGCTGCCCGCGGAGACCATCGGCGACCGCAGGGACGAGGCCGCACGCCGGGCCGCACGCCGCTGCGCACCCGACCGCCCACCGCGCCGCGGACCCCACTCACCTCCCGGAGAGGAAAGTGCCGGCCGCTCTCTGGTGATCATCGCTCCCCGGGACGACGTCGCCGTGCACGCCCCTTCTCCATCCGCCGCCGAACCCTTGATCTCTTCCGGCACGCCCCACCTGTACGCCGGCGTCGTGGAGGGAACCGGCGTGGTCGGCCCGCTCGTCCTGCCCGGCGAGACCAGCTGCGCCGGCTGCCTGCACGAGGGGCGCAGCGACCGCGACCCGGCCTGGCCCCGGCTGGTGGCCCAGTGGCACTCGGGCTCGGGAAGGACACGCGAGGTCCGGCCCTGCGATCTCACACTGGCCACCACGGTCGCCGGACTGGCGGCCGCCCACGCCCTGGCCTTTCTGGACGGCCGGATTCCGTCGAGCGCGGGTGCACGCTGGGAAGTAGGCCTACCCGGCCTGACCTGGCATGCCCGGCCGGTGTGGGCACATCCGGCATGCTCGTGCGGCGCCGCGGAGAAAGGTGAGGGAGAACACCCCTCCGAGGACGAGGAGTCGCACGAGACAATGGCGGAGCAACGGCCGCCGAAGGAGTCACGCCGCGAGGCAGACGCGGAGCGGCCGGCTGGGACCTGGAGGGCGAATGTCTGATCTTCCTCGCAAGGCGGTCACCCGTACCGCCAAGCTCGCCGCGCTTCCGCTCGGCTTCGCCGGACGGGCGACCTGGGGACTCGGCAAGCGGATCGTCGGCGAGTCCGCGGAGCTCGTCGGCCGCGAACTGCAGCAGCGCACCGCGGAGCAGATGTTCAAGGTGCTCGGCGAGCTCAAGGGCGGCGCCATGAAGTTCGGCCAGGCCCTGTCCGTCTTCGAATCGGCCCTGCCCGAAGAGATCGCCGGCCCCTACCGCGCGGCACTCACCAAGCTCCAGGAGGCGGCGCCGCCGATGCCGACGCGCACCGTGCACTCGGTGCTGGCGGAGCGGCTGGGCGAGGACTGGCGCGACCTGTTCCTGGAGTTCGAGGACAAGCCGTCCGCGGCTGCCTCGATCGGCCAGGTGCATCGCGGGGTGTGGCACGACGGCCGTGAGGTGGCCGTCAAGGTGCAGTACCCGGGGGCCGGCGAGGCCCTGCTGTCCGACCTGAACCAATTGAGCCGCTTCGCCCGACTTCTGGGTCCGTTGATCCCCGGCATGGACATCAAGCCGCTGATCACGGAGCTCAAGGACCGGGTCTCCGAGGAACTGGACTACGGCCTGGAGGCGCAGGCCCAGCAGGCCCACGCGGAGGAGTTCACGGACGACCCGGACGTCGTCGTGCCGGCGGTGGTCCATCAGCGCGAGCAGGTCCTGGTCACCGAGTGGATCGACGGCATCCCGCTCTCGGAGGTGATCTCCGACGGCACCCAGGAACAGCGCGATCGCGCCGGCCAGCTCCTGGCCCGCTTCCTCTTCTCCGGCCCTGCCCGCACCGGCCTCCTGCACGCGGACCCACACCCGGGCAACTTCCGCCTCCTGCCGGGCGACCCGAAGGGCGAGGAAGACTGGCGACTGGGCGTCCTGGACTTCGGCACGGTCGACCGTCTCCCGGGCGGCCTGCCGGGCCCGATCGGCGGCTCCCTGCGCATGACTCTGGACGGCGACGCGGAATCCGTCTACGAACTCCTTTGCGCCGAGGGCTTCGTCAAGGAATCGATCGACCTGGACCCCGACGCCGTCCTCGACTACCTCCTGCCGATCATCGAACCTGCCCAGGTGGAGGAGTTCACGTTCACCCGCGGCTGGATGCGCAGCCAGGCCGCCCGCGTGGCCGACCCCCGCTCCCCCGCCTACCAACTGGGCAAACAGCTCAACCTGCCCCCGGCCTACCTCCTCATTCACCGGGTCACTCTGAGCACGATCGGAGTGCTGTGCCAGCTGGGCGCGACGGTACGCCTACGCGAGGAACTGGAGGAATGGCTTCCGGGCTTCGTACCGGACGAGCCGACCGAGGAGGAGGGGTCGGCGGCGGAGGCGTGAGCTGACGCTGCGTGCGCGGACGCGTCGAGGGGGGTGGGGCGGGGGGAGGGGGAGGGGAGGGGGGAAGCCCCCCAGAGGAACAGCAGCCCCTACCACCAGGCCGAGTCCAACCGTCCCTCGATCGCCCTGAGGTTCTCGCGGGAGCAGGTGTCGCAGATGTAGTGGCGTGCGCCGTTCTCCACGGAGCAGGTCCAAGTGGGCTGCGGGGCCTGGGCCTGGGTGCCGCAGCGGGCGCACACCAGGGGTTCGGGCTCTGCGGCGCAGCCGCCGTTGTCACTGCCTCCGGAAAGACTCGTCACTCGGCGACGATACCGCCGCCGCTCACCGATCGGCGGCACAACGCACCGCGGGGGCCGGTCCGTTCGAACGGACCGGCCCCCGCTGCTGTGTACGGCCCCTCCCGGGGCCGGAGGCAATCGCCTGACGGTGAGGTCGGTTACTGCATGACCGCCATGGCGAGCGCACGGCGAGCGCGGAGCGAGGCGCGCTCGGCCCTGCGCTGCATCCGGCGGGCGGTCGCCAGGCGCACGGCCCGGCGTTCCCGCTCCGCCGTGTGCTGTCGCTCGTGCATATGCGCACGTGCCAGGGCTTCTTGGATGAGTTGCATCTCTCGGTTCCTGTTCTGACGCGAGTCGTTCGCGCCACTGGTGGTGAAGTCTTCAGGCGCGGAGCCTGCGAGTTCGTGGGTGGACGGCTTCATCGGGGCCTGCTTCTGGGGGTCGTGCGTGAAGGGACGGTCGATCGTGCCTGCGGTGTTCATGCCGTGACCGGGTTCTTGCGCGGGCGACCACGCGGCCGCTTCCGGGCGACGACAACACCCTGGACGAACAGCTCGCCACCCCAGACGCCCCAGGGCTCACGCCGCTCCTTGGCGCCGGCGAGGCAAGCCTCGACCAACGGGCAGGTGCGGCAGAGGGACTTGGCGTACTCGACGTCCGCCGGCGACTCGGCGAAGAAGACCTCCGGGTCGTAGGAACGGCAGGGGACGGGTACACCGAGGTTCTCGATGGCGTCGTCGAGCGCGGTGAGCGCAGTGAGGGGGGTCAAGGTGGAGTCCTCCGTGAGGCCGGGCTTGGGGATCGCGTCTGAGGGCGGTACGGACGGGGCGTGCGCTTCGAGTTGCACGGTTCGTCTTCCTCGTCTTTTCGTTCCGGTCCTGTGGGACCGGGTGGCGGTTGGTACCGGGTTTTTCCTTGTCCCGAGGCCCCTTCGCTCCGTCATCCCCGTTGGAGGACAAACAGAAGGGCCGCGGATCCCGGATGGGGTTCCGCGGCCCTGAAGGCGCCGGCCTGATCGACTGTCAGGCTGGATCACTCCAGGGTTCTGGCCCACGGAAGGCCCACATCTGGTGGTGCTGCGTCGTCTGCTTCCGGAATCCGGCACCGGTCGCCGTAAAGGCATAGGCCTGCGCCTTCGCCGTTACTGCCGCTTCCAGTGCCTTGGTCGGTCGCTCATTGCGCTCACGAACGGGAAGGCCCGCGAGAGACACGGAGGACGCCGGACGGACGGCACGGATGCCGGACAGACCGGTGCCCTGGTTCGAGGCGTCGAGCATGCACAGGGAGGCGACGACCGAGCGATCGGTCATTTTGACGCTGCTGATGGTGCTGGTGTTGATGCTGATCACTGGACTCGCCTCCTCTCGGCGTCTCGGGGGACTGGGGTGAGCCAGTCCTACGGGTATGCAAGTAGAACACGGAATTGGGGCCTCCGAGAAGGCCTCCGTTCCCGTGGCTAAGAACCTATGGGGATCGCTGGGGCATGCGCAAACTATTTTTTCGACGAGTTCGTATCATTCCCCGTCGGCGCCCTCCTCAAGCTCTTGGCCTGCGCAGATGGCAAGTACATCGGCTCCGTAGCGGTCGAGCTTTCGCTTGAGGACGCCGGGGATGCGGGACAGCTCAACCGGACTGCTTGGCTCCGCCTCGGCGATGGCCATCAGCGTCCGGTCCGTGAAGACACAGAACTCCGGCTGCCCGCTGAGCCGTGCCTGGACCCCGCGCCATTCGCGGAGCCGTTCGTAGAGGCCCTCGTCCATGTCGGAGGGGCAGTCCTCGCAGCGCATCAGCTTCATCTCACCGGCGTCGGTGAGCGTGCGCCCGCAGACGCGGCAGCGGGCCGGGATGCGCTGGGTCCGCCGTGGGGCGGCTTCCGGTCTGCTGGTGAAGCCTCGCTCGACGCCTCCGGGACCACCGGCGGCGGCCCGTCCTGCGGCGGCGGTCGAGCCGGGGCGCAGTCCGTCGAGGAAGCGGCTGGGCCGGCGGTGGGGGCGGCCGCCGGGTGCGCGGGTGAGTGCCCAGGAGACATGGAGGTGCTGCCGGGCGCGGGTGACGCCTACGTAGAGGAGGCGGCGTTCCTCTTCGATCTGCTCGTCGGTCTTTGCGTAGGTGATCGGCATCATGCCTTCGGCGACGCCGACCAGGAAGACGACGTCCCACTCCAGGCCTTTGGCCGAGTGCAGGGAGGCGAGGGTGACGCCCTGGACGGTGGGGGCGTGCTGGGCGTTCGCGCGTTCGTCGAGTTCCGCGACGAGGTCGGCGAGGGTGGCGCCGGGTTTGGCGGCGGTGAAGTCCTGGGCGAGGTTCACGAGGGCCGCCAGTGACTCCCAGCGCTCTCTGACGGCGCCGGAGCCTGCGGGTGGCTGGGTCGTCCAGCCCTCCCCCGACAGGACGGCTCGGACCTGGGAGGGCAGGTCGACGGCGTCGTCGAGGAGGGAGTCGTTGCCGCCGAAGCGGGCCGCGCCGCGCAGGGCGATTCCCGCCTTGCGTACCTCGGGGCGGTCGAAGAACCGCTCGGCGCCGCGCAGCTGGTAGGGGATGCCCGCGTCGGCGAGGGCCTGCTCGTAGGTCTCGGACTGGGAGTTCGTTCGGAACAGGATGGCGATCTCGCTGGCTGGGAAGCCGGAGTCCATGAGTTCGCGGATGCGGCGGGCGGCGCCCTCGGCCTCGGCGGGCTCGTCGGTGTGCTCGGTGTAGACGGGTTCGGGGCCCGGTTCGCGCTGGGAGATCAGTTCCAGGCGGTGGTCGGCGGCGCGGCCTTTGGCCTGGGCGAGCAGGCCGTTGGCGAGGTGGACGACCTGGGGGGTGGAGCGGTAGTCGCGGACCAGTTTGACGACGGTGGCGCCGGGGTGGCGGGTGCGGAAGTCGAGGAGGTGGTCGGGGGTTGCTCCGGTGAACGAGTAGATCGTCTGGCTGGCGTCGCCGACCACGCACAGGTTGTCCCGGTCGCCGAGCCAGAGTTCCAGTAGGCGCTGCTGGAGCGGGCTGACGTCCTGGTACTCGTCGACCACGAAGTGCTGGTACTGGGAGCGGACCTGGTCGGCGATGTCGTGCCGGTCCTGGAGGACGGCGACGGTGAGCAGCAGGACGTCCTCGAAGTCGATGACCGAGCGGTTTCGCTTGAGGTCCTCGTAGACGTTGTAGATCTGGGCGATCTCGGCCGGGTCGCGGGGGGCGTCGCGGCCTGCTTTGGCGGAGGCGAGCGGATAGTCGGCGGGGACGGTCTGGGTGACCTTGGACCATTCGATCTCGGCGGTGACGTCCCGCAGTTCGTTCCGGTCGAGGCGGATGCGGCAGGCGGCGGCCGCGTCGGCGACGAGCTGGATCTTGCGGTCGACGATGCGGGGCATGGCGCCGCCGATCGCTTTCGGCCAGAAGTACTGGAGCTGGCGCAGGGCGGCCGAGTGGAACGTACGGGCCTGGACTCCGGCGGCGCCGAGCTGGCGGAGTCGGCCGCGCATCTCTCCGGCGGCGCGGTTGGTGAAGGTGACGGCGAGCACGGTGGAGGGCTGGAGGATGCCGGCGCGCACTCCGTAGGCGATGCGGTGGGTGATCGCCCGGGTCTTGCCGGTGCCGGCGCCCGCGAGTACGCACACCGGTCCGTGCAGGGCGGTGGCCACCTCGCGCTGCTCGGGGTCGAGCCCTGCGAGCACCGCGTCGGCCGAGTCCGGTGCCTGCGGGAAGAGGGTGGAGTGCGTTGCTGCTGTCACACGGCCATGCTGCCAGGTCGCCGGAGGCGGCTGTGCCGGTTGTCCACAGGCAGGCACTGATAGTCGTACTAATGCGGCAGGTGTCACGTGGGGGGGCATACCCCGGGTGGGAATGGCGTCCCGGTCGTGTGTGTTCTGTCTCTGGACGACCTGTTCCCCGAGCCATCTTCCCGAGGCATCTTAAGGAGCGCGCGAGACATGCAGGGCACTGTGACGATGTACAGCACCACCTGGTGCGGCTACTGCCAGCGGCTGAAGAAGCAGCTGGACCGCGAGGGCATCGCGTACACCGAGATCAACATCGAGCAGGACCCCGAGTCCGCGGTGTTCGTCGAGAAGGCGAATGGCGGAAACCAGACGGTCCCGACCGTGCTCTTCGCCGACGGTTCGACGCTGACGAACCCGTCGCTGGCGCAGGTCAAGCAGAAGGTCGGCGCGTAACCGCGCCACGAGTGCGGTTCTCGTAAGGCGGTCCCTGAGGCGCTTCAGGGACCGCCTTCTTTCGTGCGCGCTTTCTTTTGTGCCTTGTTTCGTGCCTTGTTTCGTGCGGCCGGTGTTTCTCTCCTGCTCACGGCGCATCCGGCGCTGGAAGCGTCAGACGAAGCTCCTCGTCGGCAGGGGCTTGCCGTACCAGAGTTCGATCAGGCGGGCCGCGATCGAGATGCCGTACGGCGGCAGGACCTCGCCGGAGTCGAAGGCGGCGCGCAGTTCCTCGCGGGAGAACCAGCGGGCCTCGTGGATCTCGTCGCCGTCGACGTCGATCTCGGTGGAGGTGGCGCGGGCCATGAAGCCCAGCATGAGGCTGGACGGGAAGGGCCAGGGCTGGCTGGCGACGTACTCGACCTGGCCGACGGTGATGCCGGCCTCTTCGTAGACCTCGCGGCGCACTGCCTGCTCGATGGATTCGCCCGGCTCGACGAAGCCGGCGAGCGTCGAGAAGCGGCCCTCGGGCCAGTGGACCTGGCGGCCGAGGAGGATGCGGTCGTCCTCGTCGGTGACGGCCATGATCACCGCGGGGTCGGTGCGCGGGTAGTGCTCGGCGCCGCAGGCGGGGCAGCGGCGGATGTGGCCGGCCGCGGCGATCACGGTGCGCTCGCCGCAGCGCGAGCAGAAGCGGTGGGTGCGCTGCCAGTTCTCCAGGCCGACGGCGTGCACCATCAGGCCGATGTCGCGCGGTGAGAGCAGCAGGCCCGCCTCGCGCAGGCCGGCGGCGCGCGCGGACTGGTCGATGCGGCCGGGCAGGGCGTCCTTCTGCAGCGCGAAGTAGCTGACGCCGTCCTCGTCGATGCCGAGGAAGTAGCGGTGCGCCTCGGTGAGCGGGGCCTCGAAGGAGGGGGTCATGACGAGTTCGGTGCGCCCGTCCGCCGTCTCGTCTATGAGGACCTGGCCGCCGGAGACCACGAAGCAGCGGGTCGTGGGGTGGCTCCATGCCGCCGCGAGCCAGGCCTCGTCGAGCCGGTGGTGTGCTGCGCGGTCGATGCCGCTCGGGGCGGTGAGCGAGATGGGTCGGTCGGCGGTGTGGTCGGTCCAGGTGGTCACGGGTGCTTCCAACTCCCCCAGTGGAACGGTGTGCTTCGGCGGGTGGATCGGCGGGACGTGGGACGGGAGGCGACCTGGTGCGGCAGGGCTGGGCGGTGCGGGGCGGCGTCTCCAGTGTGCCCCGCGCGCGATGGCCCTCCCGACGGCCTGGGTGTCTCAGGGCGCATGGCGCCAGTTCGCGGCCAGGTCGCCCCACAGGTAGGCGGTGGTCTCGACGCCCTTGAGGAGCAGGTCCAGCTCGACCTTCTCGTTCGGGGCGTGCCAGCCGTCGGAGGGGACGGAGATGCCGAGGAAGAGCACGGGTGCGCCGAGGACGTCCTGGAGGTCGGCGGCGGGTCCCGAGCCGCCCTCGCGTGTGAAGCGGACGGGGCCCTCGAAGGCGCGGCTCATGGCGCGTACGACGGACTGCAGGGCGGGGTGGTCCAGTGGCGTCAGACACGGGCGCGTGGCGCCGCTGAAGGTGATCTCGCAGTGGATCCCGGCGGGCACCTGGTCGGCGGCCCAGGCGCGGACGGCCTTCTCGATGTGGTCGGGGTCCTGTCCGGCGACCAGCCGGAAGGACAGCTTCACCATGGCGCTGGACGGGATGATCGTCTTGCTGCCGGGGCCCTGGTAGCCGCCTCCGATGCCGTTGACCTCGGCTGTGGGGCGGGCCCAGATGCGCTCCAGGGTGGTGTGACCGGCCTCGCCGTGGGTGGCGTGGGACTTGGCGGTGCGCAGCCACCGCTCCTCGTCGAAGGGCAGCTCGGCGAAGAGTTCGCGTTCGCGCTCGGTCAGTTCTACGACGCCGTCGTAGAAGCCGGGGATCGCCACGCGCGCGTGCTCGTCGTGCAGGGCGGCGACCAGGCGGGCGGCCGCGGTCGCCGGGTTGGGGACCGCGCCGCCGAAGGAGCCGGAGTGGATGTCCTGGTCGGGGCCCTGCAGCCGGATCTCGCACTCGGCGAGGCCGCGCATGCCGGTGCACACGGTGGGGGTGTCCTCGGACCACATGCCGGTGTCGGACACGATCACGGCGTCGGCCGCGAGCCGCTCCGCCTGCGCCTCGACGAGCGTGCGGAAGTGCGGGGAGCCGGATTCCTCCTCGCCCTCGATCAGCAGCTTCAGGTGGATGGCCGGCGTGGTGCGGCCGGTGGTGGCGAGGTGGGTGCGGACGCCGAGTGTGTGGAAGAACACCTGGCCCTTGTCGTCGGCCGCCCCGCGCGCATGGAGCCGGCCGTCGCGGACGACGGGCTCGAAGGGCTCGCTGTCCCAGCCGTCCTCGCGGGCGGCGGGCTGCACGTCATGGTGGCCGTAGACGAGGATCGTGGGTGCCTCGGGGTCGTCGGAGGGCCACTCTGCGAAGGCGGCGGGCGCGCCTTGCGTGGGCCAGACCTCGACGGTCGGGAAGCCGGTCTCCCTGAGCTTGGCGGCGAGCCAGTCGGCGCTGCGGCGTACGTCGGGCGCGTGGTCGGGCTGGGCCGACACGGACGGGATGCGCAGCCACTCGGCGAGGTCGTCGAGGAAGGCGGCGCGATGCTGCTCGATGTACTGGCGGACAGCGCTGTCCGGGGTCTGGCTCATGGTCACGAGCCTATCGGCCCGCACCGACATCCCGGTTGGGCGGTTCCTCACAGTTCACCTCGGCGACCGGCTCGTCGGTCAGCAGCCGCTCCAGTGCCGTCCGGTCCGGCAGATCGTCCGGGCGTACGACCTCGCCGCTGCGGACGTACAGGAACGCGGCGTCCACCGACTCCAGGGGTACGCCCTGCTGCTCGGCCCAGGCGAGCCGGTACAGGGCGAGCTGGAGCGGGTCGGCGGTACGGGTGCGGTTGGTCTTCCAGTCCACGATCTCGTACGTGGCCTCCTCGCCGTCGCCTCTCTTGTAGACGGCGTCGATACGGCCCCGTACGACGCGGCCGGCGATCGAGAGCTGGAAGGGGGCCTCGACCCGGTACGGCGTGCGGTGCGCGTACGCGGTGCGTTCGAAGGCGTCCTTGAGGGCCTCCAGGTCGTGCTCGTCGGCGATCTCGGCCTCGCTGCCGGGCAGGTCGTCCGGCTCCAGCAGGGGCAGCGTCAGCTCTTCGAAGCGGGCTTCCACCCAGGCGTGGAATCGGGTGCCTCGGCGTGCGGCGGGTTGTGGGGGGCGCGGCATGGGGCGCGCGAGTTCCTGCGCGAATCCGTCCGGGTCGGCGGCCAGCCGCAGCAGCTGGGACGCGGTGAGCGACGCGGGCAGGGGTACGTCGGTGACGCTCGCGCGAGCGCGCAGAAGTTCCCCGGTGAGCGCGTCGAGGTCGCGGTCCCAGGAGGAGATGGTGCGGGCCTCCTCGGGGGTGAGGGGTTCCGGTTCGGCGGGGTGGGGGCGGGCGGGTGGTTCGGCGGGGGGTTCCGGGGATGTCGCCTGGTGCGGGATGGACGGGCGGTCGGTGGTCCAGGTCTCCCAGTCGTCGGGGTCCCCCTCGGGCACACGGTCGCCTTCGAAGGGGTCGCCCTCCTCGGGGAGGTCGTCGACGAACGGTTCGTCGTCGTCCGGCGGCGGAGGCCATTCCGGGTCGTCGTAAGTGTCCGGGTCGTGCGTCGCGGCGGGGTGAGCGTCCTCGTGGGAGCTGAGGTTCTCCAGGTGGGCGAGGTGGGCCAGCACGGTCTCGGCGGCCGCGCGCCGCCGGGCGAGGGCGGCCTCGTCCAGGGGTAGGGGCCATACCTCGTCGGCGTTCTCCCGGTGCAGGGCCGGGTTCTCCTCGTCCTCGGCCGGTTCGTCGGCCCAGACCTCGATCTCGCCGTGCCCGGCCGCGCAGTGGTCGTACAGGGCGTGCAGGAAGTCGGAGGGGCCGCGCGGTTTCTTCTGGCTGGGGCCCCACCAGTGGCCGGAACCGAGGAGCAGGGAGCGTGGGCGGGTGAAGGTGACGTAGCCGAGGCGGAGTTCCTCGGTGTGCTGGTGGTCCTTCATGGCCTCCTGGAAGGCCTTCAGGCCGCGCGAGTCCCAGGATGCGACGTCGGGGAGCGTGTCGGCGTCACCGCGCAGTTCGTGCGGGAGGACTTTGGCCTGGGCGGTCCACTTCTCGCGGCCCTGGGTGCTGGGGAAGGTGCCGGTGACCAGGCCGGGGACGGCGACCACGTCCCACTCCAGGCCCTTGGACTTGTGCGCGGTGAGCACCTTGACGGTGTTCTCGCCGCCGGGGAGGGCGTTGTCGAGACCCTTCTCGTACTGGGCGGCGGTACGCAGGAAGCCGAGGAAGGCGAGCAGGGACGCCTCGTTGTCGCCGGCGGCGAACGAGGCGGCGATGTCGAGGAAGTTGGACAGGGTCTCGCGGCGGCGGGCGGCCAGCGCGTGCGGGGAGGCCGACAGCTCCACTTCCAGGCCGGTGACGGCGAGGACGCGGTGGAGGACGTCCATCAGCGGGTCGGACAGAGAGCGGCGCAGGTCGCGCAGTTCGGTGGCCAGGCGTGCGAACCGTACGCGCGCGTCGGGCGAGAAGGGCAGGCCGTCGTCGTCCCCGTCGCCGTCGAGCGGCGTCTCCAGGAACGTGTCGAGGGCGTCCGCGAGCGAGATCACCTCGGCCGGGTCGACTCCTTCGACGGCCTCGGCGAGCCGGCGGTCCGGGTCGTCGCCGCCCTCCACGCGCGCGTGGGACACCAGAAGCCGTGCGCGGCGTCCCAGCAGGGCGAGGTCGCGCGGGCCGATGCGCCAGCGCGGGCCGGTGAGCAGCCGGACCAGGGAGGCGTTGGCGCCCGGGTCCTGGAGGACCTCGCAGACCGCGACCAGGTCGGCGACCTCCGGCAGATGCAGCAGCCCGGACAGGCCGACCACCTCGACGGGGATGTCCCTGGCGACGAGCGCGCCCTGGATCTCGGCGAAGTCGGTCGCCGTGCGGCACAGGACGGCGATCTCGCCGGGCGCGGTCCCCGTGTGCACGAGATGGGCGATGGAGTCGGCGATCCAGTCCATCTCCTCGGCGTGCGTGGGCAGCAGTGCGCAGCGCACCGTGCCGTCGTGCTCGGCTCCGGGGGCCGGGCGGAGGGCCTCCACGCCCGCGTGCATGGCGCGCAGGGGCTCGGCGAGGCCATTGGCGAGGTCGAGGAGGCGGCCGCCGCTGCGGCGGTTCTCGCTGAGCGCCTGGCGGGTGGCGGGGCGGCCCCCGGTGTGGGCGAAGTGGTCGGGGAAGTCGTCGAGGTTGGCGACGGAGGCGCCGCGCCAACCGTAGATCGCCTGGCAGGGGTCGCCGACGGCGGTGACGGGGTGGCCGGTGCCCTCGCCGAACAGGCCTGCCAGGAGGACGCGTTGGGCGACGGACGTGTCCTGGTACTCGTCCAGGAGGACCACGCGGAACTCGTCGCGCAGGATGCGGCCCACCTCGGGGATCCGGGCGAGTTGCGCCGAGAGGGCGATCTGGTCGCCGAAGTCGAGGAGGTCGCGCTCGCGTTTGGCGGCGCGGTAGCGGACCACGAGTTCGGCGAGTTCGCGGCGGGCCGCCGCCGCCTCGGGGACCTTGCGCAGGTCGGCGTTGGTGAGCTTGGCGCCCTGGAGGGTGCGCAGCAGTTCGGCGTCGTGCGCGCGCAGGGCCTCGGGCCGTACGAGATGCTCGGCGAGTTCGGCGTCGAGGTTGAGCAGGTCGCTGACGAGGTCGGCGAAGGAGCGGGTGAGGGCCGGGTAGGGGCCGGGGGCTTCGCGCAGCACGCGCGCGGCGAGTTGGTAGCGGGTGGCGTCGGCGAGGAGGCGGGACGTCGGTTCGAGGCCGATGCGCAGGCCGTGGTCGGTCAGCAGGCGGCCCGCGAAGGCGTGGTAGGTGGAGATCACCGGCTCGCCCGGCGGGTTGTCCGGGTCGATTACGTCGGGGTCGGTGACGCCGGCCTTGACGAGCGCCTTGCGGACGCGCTCGGCGAGTTCACCGGCGGCCTTGTTGGTGAAGGTCAGGCCGAGGACCTGTTCGGGGGCGACCTGGCCGGTGCCGACCAGCCACACCACGCGGGCCGCCATCACCGTCGTCTTGCCCGACCCGGCTCCGGCCACGATCACCTGCGGGGCGGGCGGCGCGGTGATGCACGCCGTCTGCTCCGGAGTGAACGGGATGCCGAGGAGCTCTTTGAGCTGCTCGGGATCGGTGATACGGGCGGACATATCGGAGAGGCTAGCGGCGGGCACTGACAGTGGATGCCGGACAACCTCCCGGGGCGGGAGAAGAGCAGGTCAGCACAAGTGGTGTGATCCATCACTCCGGATGCTGACGCTGTGTCACTCGACCACGTGCCGCCCCTCGGGCCGCGCACTGCACGACGCCCGGAACGCGCAGTGTGTGCAGTGTTGTCCCGCACTGGGGGTGAATCGCTCGTCGAGGACCTTGCCCGCGGCCGTGGCCAGCAGTTCGCCGACCCACTCCCCCTCCGGCCCTTCCAGAGGCTCCTGCCCCTGCACCTTGGGGAGCGTCTCGCCGCCATCGCGCTTGGCGGCGCCCTGGCGGAGCTGGACGAGTTCGGCACCGCCCGGCTCAGGGTGCACGCCGTCGAAGACCTCGTCGACGGCGCCCTCTCGGACGGCGAGCTGATAGACGGCGAGCTGCGGATGGCGGGCCACCTCGGCCGCGCTCGGTGTCTGCTTGCCGGTCTTGAAGTCGACGACGTAGGCGCGTCCTTCGCCGTCGGCCTCGACGCGGTCCATCTGGCCGCGGATGCGCACCTCGAAGTCGCCGGCCCCCAGGGTCACGTCGAAGTCGTGCTCGCTCGCCACCGGAGTACGCCCCGCGCGGTCCATCACGTGCCACTTCAGGAAGCGTTCGAGCGCCACGCGCGCGTTGCCCTTCTCCTGCGCGGACTTCCACGGCGCGTCGAAGGCCAGCGCGTTCCACACGGAGTCCAGGCGCTCCATGAGGACGGCGAGGTCGGCCGGGGTGTGTCCGGAGGCGACCTCGTCGGCGAGGACGTGCACCACGTTGCCGAAGCCCTGGGCGGCGGTGGCGGGCGCGTCCGCCTTCACCTCGCGGCCGAGGAACCACTGCAGGGCGCATGTGTTGGCGAGCTGGTCCAGGGCGCTTCCGGACAGCACGACGGGCTGGTCGCGGTTGCGCAGCGGCACCTTGGACTCGGTCGGCTCGAACATGCCCCACCAGCGGTAGGGGTGCGCGGCGGGGACCAGCGGTCGGCCGTCCTCGTCGGCGAGCGCGGCGAGCCGGGCCAGTCGGCGGGCGGCGGCCTGCCTGAGCGTGTCCGACACACGTGGGTCGACCGTCGTCGCCCTCAGTTCGGCGACGAGCGCGGCGACGGACAGCGGGCGGCGCGGGCGCCCCGTGACGTCCTTCGGCTCCACGCCGAGTTCGGTCAGGAAGCGGGAGGGCTGGTCGCCGTCGTCGGCCGGGGCCTTCACGGCCGTCACGACGAGGCGTTCACGCGCGCGTGTGGCGGCGACGTAGAACAGGCGGCGCTCCTCCGCCAGCAGCGCTCCCGGGGTGAGCGGTTCGGCGAGTCCGTCGCGGCCGATGCGGTCGGCCTCCAGCAGGGAGCCGCGGCGCCGCAGGTCGGGCCACAGGCCCTCCTGGACACCGGCGACGACGACCAGGCGCCACTCCAGGCCCTTGGAGCGGTGCGCGGTCATCAGGCGCACCGCGTCGGGGCGTACGGCACGTCGCGTGAGGGTGTCGGCGGCGATGTCCTCGGCCTCGATCTCCTCCAGGAAGTTCAGGGCGCCCCGGCCGCCGGTGCGCTCCTCCGCGCGGGCCGCCGTCGCGAACAGTGCGCATACGGCGTCCAGATCGCGGTCGGCGTTGCGTCCGGCGGCGCCGCCGCGGCGGGCGGTCCGCTCCAGGCGCGCGGGCCACGGTGTGCCCTCCCACAGGTCCCACAGCGCCTCCTCGGCCGTACCGCCGCCCGCGAGGCGCTCACGGGCCTTGCGCAGCAGCGCGCCGAGTCGCTGGGCGCCACGCGCGTACGTGGGGTCGTGCACCGCCAGCCGCTCCGGCTCGGCCAGCGCCCTCGCGAGCAGGTCGTCCGAGGGCGGCGGCAAGGCGTTGCCCGCGGCCCGCTCCTCCTCGCGCAGGGCCCGCCCGAGGCGGCGGAGGTCGGCTGCGTCCATGCCGGCGAGGGGGGAGGCGAGCAGGGTGAGGGCGGTCTCGGTGTCGAGCCACGCCGGCTCGGGCCCCTCCAGCACCTCAGGCCCCTCCGAGCCCTCCGACTCCGGTTCCTCGGCAGCAGCCCCCTCCTCGGGACGTACCGAAGCCTCCGCCGCGGCCACCGCCCGCAGCGCCGTCAGCAGCGGTGCCACTGCCGGTTCATGCCGCAATGGCAGATCGTCGCCGTCGATGTCCAGCGGCACTCCGGCGGACGTCAGCGCCCGGCGCACCGTCGGGATCGTGCGCGATCCCGCACGCACGAGGACGGCCATCTCGCCCCAGGGCACGCCGTCCTCCAGGTGCGCCCTGCGCAGGATGTCGGCGATGTTGTCCAGCTCGGTGCCGGACGTCGGATACGTGAAGACCTCGACGCGGCCGCCCTCGCGGACCGGGGCGAGCTCTCGGTGGGCGCGTACTTTCTCCGCCGGCAGCCGGGTGAGCGGCATGCGCTGGGTCAGCAGCCGGGTCGCGGCCAGCAGGACGGCGCCGGAGCGGCGGGAGGTGCGCAGGACCTCGACGGGCGCGGGACGGCCGTCCGCGCGCGGGAAGACGTGCGGGAACTCCAGGATGCCGTTGACGTCGGCGCCCCGGAACGCGTAGATCGACTGGTCGGGGTCACCGAAGGCGACCAGGGTGCGCCCGCCGCCGGCGAGGGCGCGCAGCAGCCGTACCTGCGCCGGATCGGTGTCCTGGTACTCGTCGACGTACACGGCGTCGTACCGCGCGGCGAGCCGCTCGGCGGCCTCGGGGTGGCGGGCGAGGAGCACCGCGCGGTGCACCAGTTCGGCGTAGTCGAGCACGCCCTGCATGTCGAGCACGTCGAGGTACTCGGCGAGGAAGGACGCCGCGGCGCGCCAGTCGGGGCGGCCGATACTGCGGGCGAAGGCGTCCAGGGCGTCGGGACCGAGGCCGAGCTCGCGGCTGCGGGCGAGGACCGCGCGGACCTCGTCGGCGAAGCCGCGGGTGGTCAGACAGGCGCGCAGGTCGTCCGGCCACCGCACATGGGCGAGTCCGAGCCGCTCCAGGTCCGGCTGGCCCGCGAGCAGCTCGCGTACGGTCACGTCCTGCTCGGGGCCGGACAGCAGCCGTAGCGGCTCCACGAACAGGTCGCTGTCCTGGTGGGCGCGGATCAGGGCGTAGCAGAACGAGTGGAACGTGGTCGCCTGGGGCGCGCGGGCCGCCCCCATGCGCAGCGCCATGCGGTCGCGCAGCTCCACCGCGGCCTTGCGGCTGAACGTCAACACCAGGATGCGTTCGGGGTCCCCGCCGCGGGCGACGCGCGCCGCCACCGACTCGACGAGCGTGGTGGTCTTTCCGGTGCCAGGGCCCGCGAGGACGAGCAACGGTCCGGTCTCGTGCTCAACCACGACGCGCTGTGCGACGTCCACACGAGGGGGAGCCACTCGGACCGCAGGAGTACGCACCAGCCGGTAAGCGCCACGGGTCCCCTGTCGCACCTGGGGGTGCGACAGTCGCCTGGTGGAGGAAGAGGAGCTCACGTGGTTCGCCGGTCCTGGGGTGTGCTGGTGGGTCGCCCCTCGCGTGTGGAGGGCGGTGGCCGCGGGGTGAGGGGGACACGTGCAGCCGACGCTACGCCGAGGGTTGGCACGGAAGCAGGGCTTCCGGTTCATCCCTCGGGGCACTCGTGCCACGTGTGTCCCTCGACTCACGAACGTACGTCATGCCACGGATGTGCCCTGTTTCCCCCGTACGGATCACAGGTCACACAGCGGGCCGTCCGATGCCGGAAGCTGTCAGGTGTGACCCTGTGCGCGTTCGCCGCCGTCCCACCGCGCCCGCTTCATGTCGAGGCGCGGCAGGTGGCCCTCGGCGGCCCTGCTCGCCTCCTTCAGAGGTGTGCCCTCCGTGCGGTACCGCTCCAGCGCTCTCAGCTCGTGGCCGGGCAGCAGGGCGCCGTCCGAGCGGACCACCCGCCACCATGGGACGGCGCCCCCGTAGAGGGCCATCACGCGGCCGACCTGCCGGGGACCGCCCTCCTCCAGCCACTCGGCGACGTCCCCGTACGTCATGACGCGCCCCGCCGGGATCAGCTCGGCGACCTCGAGGACCCGCTCGGCGTATTCCGGCAGCGCGTCCGGGTACTCCGGACGGGCGTCGTCGTAGGGCGGACGGGCGTCGTCGGAAAGGCTCTCCTCACTCATCCGTCCCATCCTGCCCCACTCCACCGACAATGTGACGCGCTCGCCACTGTGCGTATCCCTCGCCCTGGGGCGGCGCTTCGGGCAGACTGTGCGCCCCCGCATTTGCACCCTGATGCCCCCGTGTGTCGGTGGAGCATGCCACCATCGTGCGGGCGGTGACTGGTGATACGAGATCAAGAAGAGACGATGAAGCAGCAGGGTGCGCACCCGGAGGATGCGGAGAGCACCTCTGACGCTTCGTCGCGCCCTGGCACCGTGAAGCCCGGCGAGAAGGACACCGCCGAGGGCGAAGGCGGCACGAAGCACGAGCTCAGGAAGGGCGCCGACCCTGGCGACGCGGGCCGCAAGGCCGTCGAGGGGAAGGCCGCGTACGACCTGGAACTCGACGAGGTGCACGTCGACGAGGTGGAGGGCGACGAACCGCTGCTCCCGGCGCGCGTGCACCGTCCCTCCGACCTGATGCGGCTCCTGGTGGGCGTGCTGGGCATCGCGCTGCTGCTCGCCATCGCCGCGTTCGCGCACGGGACCACCTCGGGCCTGGAGCAGGACATCAACAAGGGCACCGGCCAGGCGCCCGACCTGTTCAGCAAGATGGCCGGGCTGGTGTCCAGCATCGCGATCCTCCTGGTGCCGGTCGCCTTCGCGATCGAGCGGCTGATCAAGCGGGACGGCCTACGCATCGCCGACGGTGTCCTCGCGGCCGTCCTCGCGCACGGTGTGACACTCGCCACGGACCTGTGGGTCGCACGTGCCGCGCCGGACTCCATCCGGGACGCACTCACCCAGCCCTCCCCCGGCGACGTCGGCTCCCTCACCGACCCGGTGCACGGCTATCTGGCGCCGGTCATCGCGTACATGACGGCCGTGGGCATGTCCCGCAGACCCCGCTGGCGTGCGGTCCTGTGGGCGGTCCTGGTCCTGTACGCCTTCTCCATGCTGGTCACCGGCTACACCACGCCGTTCTCGATCCTTCTGACGCTGCTGATCGGCTGGACCGTCGCCTACGGCACGCTGTACGCGGTCGGCTCGCCCAATGTCCGTCCCACCGGACGGACGCTGATGGCGGGCCTCAGGCACGTCGGCTTCCGTCCGGTGAGCGCGGCCCGCGAGGAGGTCTCCGAGGAGAGCGGCGACCGCGGCCGGCGCTACTTCGTCACCCTGGAGGAGGGTTCTCCGCTCGATGTGACGGTGGTCGACCGGGAGCAGCAGGCACAGGGCTTCTTCTACCGCGCGTGGCGCAATCTGACGCTGCGCGGCTTCGCCACCCGCAGCAGCCTTCAGTCGCTGCGCCAGGCCCTGGAGCAGGAGGCGCTGCTCGCCTACGCGGCCATCGCGGCCGGCGCCAACGCGCCCAAGCTGATCGCCACCTCCGAGCTCGGCCCGGACGCGGTGATGCTGGTCTACGAGCACACCGGCGGCCACACCCTGGACTCGCTGTCGGACGAGGAGATCACCGACGAGCTGCTGAGCGGCACCTGGCGCCAGGTCAAGGCGTTGCAGTCGCGGCGCATCGCGCACCGCAGGCTGGTGGGTGACGCGATTCTGGTGGATCGTTCCGGCAAGGTGATCATCACCGATCTGCGCATAGGCGAGATCGCGGCCAACAGTCTGCTGCTGCGCATGGACATCTCCCAGCTGCTGGTGACGCTCGGCCTGCGCGTCGGCGCCGAGCGTGCGGTGGCCTCGGCGGTGAGTGTGCTCGGCCCCGACGCCGTGGCCGACTGCCTGCCGATGCTCCAGCCCATCGCGCTCAGCCGCTCCACCCGCGCGACGCTGCGCAGACTCGCGCGCGAGCGTGCCCAGCGCGAGCGCGAGGCGGTGCTGGAGGCGTCCCGGCACGCCAAGCACGCCCGTAGCGAGGAGGTCGCCGAGGACTCCGGGGCCGCACTCGACAAGCCGGACAAGAAGACCGTAAAGGCACAGGCGCGGGCCGAGAAGCGGGCCATCGACGACGCGCTGGAAGAGGCGCGCGAGGAGGATCTGCTCACACAGATCCGGCACGAGGTGCTGCGGATCAGGCCGCAGGCCCCGGTCGAGCCGGCCCGCCTGGAGCGGGTGCGGCCGCGCACGCTGATCAGCTTCATCGCCGGTGCCATCGGCGCGTACTTCCTGCTGACGCAGCTCACGCACATCGAGTTCGGCCCGCTCGTCGCCAACGCCCAGTGGGGGTGGGTGGCCGCGGCCGTGCTGTTCTCCGCGCTCAGCTACTTCGCCGCGGCGATGGCGCTGCTCGGGTTCGTGCCCGAGCGGGTGCCGTGGCGGCGGACCGTGGCGGCGCAGGTCGCCGGGTCGTTCGTGAAGATCGTCGCGCCGGCCGCGGTCGGGGGCGTCGCCCTCAACACCCGCTTCCTCCAGCGCGCGGGAGTGCGGCCCGGGCTCGCGGTGGCGAGCGTCGGCGCGTCGCAGCTGTTCGGGCTCGGCTGCCACATCCTGATGCTGCTGTCCTTCGGCTATCTGACCGGAACGGAGAAGACGCCGTCGCTGTCGCCGTCCCGGACCGTCATCGCGGGTCTGCTGACGGTGGCGGTGCTGGTCCTCGTGGTGACCTCGGTGCCGTTCCTGCGGAAATTCGTCGTCACGCGCGTGAGGTCGCTGTTCGCCGGTGTCGTGCCGCGCATGCTCGATGTGCTCCAGAGGCCGCAGAAGCTGGTCACCGGCATCGGCGGCATGCTGCTGCTGACGGCCTGCTTCGTGATGTGCCTGGACGCGTCGATCCGGGCGTTCGGCAGCGGGGGCACCTCGATCAGCATCGCCAGCGTGGCCGTGGTGTTCCTCGCGGGCAACGCGCTCGGCTCCGCGGCCCCGACCCCCGGCGGTGTGGGCGCCGTGGAGGCGACCCTGACCGTCGGTCTGATCGCCGTGGGCCTGCCCAGCGAGGTCGCCGCGCCCTCGGTGCTGCTGTTCCGGCTGCTGACGCTGTGGCTGCCGGTGCTGCCGGGCTGGCTGGCCTTCAACCACCTGACTCGCAAGGGCGCGCTGTAGCGCACGGGGGCGTACGCAAGACCGCGGGGCTTGCCGTACGAGGAGCGGGGCGCCGTACGTTGTAGGGGCACGGAAGGTGAGGCGCCGCCGTACCTCGTACGGACCGTGCCCCGAGCGCCCCACCACGCACGACCGCAGGATGGGACCATGCCGAAGCCTCCCCGGATGCGCGCAGCTGCCCTCACCGTCACCGCTCTGCTGCTGCCCTGTCTGCTGGTGGGTTGCAGCGACGACGACTCGGGGGACGAGGACCTGACGGCCCAGGAGCTGAGCTGGAAGGACTGCCCCGCCCCGTCCCAGGCGCAGGGTGGCGGGGGCAGCCCGTCCCCGCTGCCGGGCGACGGCACCTGGCAGTGCGCCACGATGAAGGCGCCCCGCGACTGGGACGAACCCAAAGGCGACACGATCGACATCGAGCTGATCCGGGTGAGGTCCAGCGGCGACGAGAGCCGGCGTATCGGCTCGCTGATCTTCAACTTCGGTGGGCCCGGTGCCTCGGGCGTCACCACGCTGCCCGCGTTCGGCGACCAGTACGAGAAGCTGCGCACCCGCTACGACCTGGTGAGCTTCGACCCGCGCGGGGTCGGCCGCAGCGAACCCGTGCTGTGCGAGAGCGACCAGCAGCTCGACGCCTACTTCCAGCAGGACACCACGCCGGACGACGCCGCCGAGCGGACGGAACTGCTGGACAACACCAAGAAGTTCAACGACGCGTGCGAGAAGAACTCCGAGGAGATGCTGCCGCATGTGCGCACCACCGACGCGGCTCGCGACATGGACCTGATGCGCCAGGTCCTCGGCGACGACAAACTCCACTACTTCGGCATCTCCTACGGCACGGAACTCGGCGGCGTCTACGCCCACTTGTTCCCCAAGAATGTGGGCCGGGCGGTCTTCGATGCGGTGGTCGACCCGACGCAGGACTCCGAGCAGGGCTCGCTCGGGCAGGTCAAGGGCTTTCAGCTGGCGCTCGACAACTTCGCCGAGGACTGCGTCTCCAAGGCCGAGGACTGCCCGATCGGCACCACCGCCCAGGACGTCGAGAACCGCATGGCGAAACTGCTGAAGGACCTCGACAGCAAGCCGATCCAGGGCGTTTTCCCGCGCGAGCTGACTCAGGGCGCCGCGCTCAACGGCATCGCGGAGGCGCTGTACTCGCAGGACCTCTGGCAATACCTCACCCAGGGCCTGGAACAGGCCTACGACGGTGACGGCAGCACTCTGATGCTGCTGTCCGACTCCCTGAACGGGCGCAGTGAGAACGGCGAGTACAGCAATATCACCGCCGCCAACATCTCGATCAACTGCGCCGACGACAAGCCGCGGTACACCCCCGAGGACGTGGAACGGAGGCTGCCCGAGTTCCGGGCCGCCTCGCCCCTGTTCGGCGACGCCTTCGCCTGGTCCATGCTCAGCTGCACCGACTGGCCCGTGGCGGGCGCCGCCGACCATCCCGACGTCAGCGCACCCGGCTCGGCGCCGATCCTCGTCGTGGGCAACACCGGCGACCCGGCCACGCCTTACGAGGGCGCGCGGCGGATGGTGGAGGCGCTCGGCGAAGGGGTCGGTGTCGAGCTGACGTACAAGGGGCAGGGGCACGGCGCGTACAACAGCACGAGCAAGTGTGTGCAGAACGCGGTGAACGGATATCTGCTGGACGGGAAGGTGCCGGCGGCAGGGTCGGTGTGCTCCTGAGACCACTCCGGTGAGCAGAAATCCGCAGGTCAGAGAGTTATCCACAGGCGGCGACGGTCGTTTCGTGATCCGCCTACTATGGCCTGACCGCCATCCGCGGCACGACGCGGGCGGCTTGCGAGGGGGGAAGCGACATGACGCGTTTTGTTCGGTGGACGGCCGTGGCGGCCGCCGCCGCGCTCTTGGCGACGGGGTGCAGTGGCGGCTCGTCGGACGACGCGGAGACCGGTGACAAAACGAGCGGGCCGAGCTCATCGACGGCCTCCGCCGACTCGGCGACCCCGCTGCCGTCCTCGCTGACCTCGCAGCAGCTCGACTGGGGGCGCTGCAAGGCCACCGAGGGCTCCCCCGCGCCTGGCGGCGAATGGCAGTGCGCGACGCTCAAAGCGCCGCTGGACTGGACGAAACCGGACGGCAGGACGATCGATCTCGCGATGATCCGCGCCAAGGCAACGGGTGACGACCGCATCGGTTCACTGCTGTTCAACTTCGGCGGCCCCGGCAGCTCCGGGGTGTCCACGATGCCGTGGTACGCCACCAGCGCGTCCCAACTGGGCGAGCGGTACGACCTGGTGAGCTGGGACCCGCGCGGGGTGGGCGCCAGTGAGGGCGTGCGCTGCCGCAGCGACAAGGAGATCCAGGAGTCCGAGTCCGTGGACATCACACCGGACACCGCGGCCGAGGAGACGGCGTACTTCCGGGACGCCGCCGCCTTCGGCAAGGGCTGCCAGAAGTCCCAAGGGCCGCTGATGGCGCATGTGTCGACCACCGACACCGCCCGCGACATGGACCTGATGCGCCAGATCCTCGGCGACACCGAGATGCACTACTTCGGCATCTCCTACGGCACGGAACTCGGCGGCGTCTACGCCCACTTGTTCCCCAGGAACGTGGGGCGCGTGATCCTGGACGCGGTCGTCGACCCCGGCGCCAACGCGGAAGGGCACGCCGAGAACCAGGCCAGGGGCTTCCAGCGGGCGCTGAACAACTACCTGAAGTCCACCGGCCAGGGCGCCGAAGAGGGCACACGGAAGATCGTGGACCTGCTGAAGCGGATCGACGCGAGCCCGCTGCCCGCGTCGTCCAGCCGGAAGCTCACGGAGACACTCGCGCTCACCGGGATCATCAGGCCGCTGTACAGCAAGGCGAGCTGGCCGACCCTGAACAGCGCCCTGGAGGCGGCCGAGCGGGGAGACGGCTCGGAACTGCTGGCGCTGGCCGACGAATACAACGATCGCGACGCGGCGGGGCACTACGGCACGGGGACCCATTCGCAACGGGTCATATCGTGCCTGGACGACAAGCAGCGGCCGACGGTCGAGGAGACGAAGGAGCTGCTGCCGCGGTTCGAGAAGGTCTCGCCCGTGTTCGGGCCCATGCTCGGCTGGGACACGGCCGGCTGGTGCCACGAGTGGCCGGTGGCCGGGCAGTACGACACCCCGGAGGTCAGTGCGCCCGGTGCGGCACCGATCCTGCTGGTCGGCAACACCGGCGACCCGGCGACGCCCTACGAGGGCACCCGGAGGATGGCGGACGAACTGGGCAAGAGCGTCGGCGTGATGCTCACCTGGAAGGGCGAGGGCCACTCCGCGTACGGGAAGGGAAGCGACTGCGTCGACTCCGCGGTGAACGCGTATCTGTTGCAAGGGACGGTGCCGAAGGACGGCAAGGTCTGCTCATGACGGCGGGGGCCTCGGGCACCCGTGGTGCGCGAGGCCCCCGCCGACCGGAGGACAGGACGAGCCGAGGCTCAGTACACCGGCTTGTCCGGCTCGATCTGGTTGACCCAGCCGATCACGCCGCCACCGACGTGGACCGCGTCGGAGAAGCCCGCGGACTTCAGGACGGCCAGGACTTCCGCACTGCGGACACCCGTCTTGCAGTGCAAGACGATCTTCTTGTCCTGCGGGAGGGTCTCCAGGGCGGTGCCCATGAGGAACTCGTTCTTCGGGACCAGCCGGGCGCCGGGGATCGAGACGATCTCGTACTCGTTGATCTCGCGGACGTCGATGATCTCGATGTTCTCGCCGTCGTCGATCCACTCCTTGAGCTGCTTCGGAGTGATCGTGGAGTCGGCGGCCGCCGCCTGGGCCTCCTCGGACACGACGCCGCAGAAGGCCTCGTAGTCGATGAGTTCGGTGACGGTCGGGTTCTCGCCGCAGACCGCGCAGTTCGGGTCCTTGCGGACCTTGACCTGGCGGTACTGCATCTCCAGGGCGTCGTAGATCATCAGCCGGCCGACCAGCGGCTCACCGGTTCCGGTGAGGACCTTGATGGCCTCGGTGACCTGGATGGAGCCGATGGACGCGCACAGCACACCGAGGACGCCGCCCTCGGCGCAGGAGGGGACCATGCCGGGGGGCGGGGGCTCCGGGTAGAGGCAGCGGTAGCAGGGACCGTGCTCGGACCAGAAGACGGAGGCCTGGCCGTCGAAGCGGTAGATCGAGCCCCACACGTACGGCTTGTTCAGCAGCACACAGGCGTCGTTGACCAGGTAACGGGTCGCGAAGTTGTCCGTGCCGTCGACGATCAGGTCGTACTGGCTGAAGATGTCCATCACGTTGTCGGCCTCGAGCCGCTCCTCGTGAAGGATCACGTTCACGTACGGGTTGATGCCGAGGACGGAGTCGCGCGCGGACTCGGCCTTGGAGCGGCCGATGTCGGCCTGGCTGTGGATGATCTGGCGCTGCAGGTTCGACTCGTCGACCTCGTCGAACTCCACGATGCCGAGCGTGCCGACGCCCGCGGCGGCCAGATACATCAGCGCCGGCGAGCCCAGGCCGCCGGCGCCCACACAGAGCACCTTGGCGTTCTTCAGCCGCTTCTGCCCGTCCATCCCCACATCGGGGATGATCAGGTGGCGGGAGTACCTGCGGACCTCGTCTACGGTGAGCTCGGGGGCCGGCTCGACCAGGGGTGGCAGCGACACGGGGACTCCGTTGGTCGGTCGATCACTACAGTTGTTCTCCTCGTAACAGTGCCATGGCCTTTTTCATTCCGAGACACCTGTTCCGATCCGCGAGACGATTTCGTCCCAGTAGCCGGGCACGGTCTCCCAGGGGTCGGCCCGGCCGCCACGGTCCGTGTGGTCGGTGAACCAGATCGTCGCGGCGCCCTGCCAGCGGGCGATGCGCAGTGCCTCGTCGAGGTGGCCGAGGGGCACTCCGTGGACGAAGTGGCAGAAGCGGTCGGGTGGATAGTCGGCCGTCCACTCCGCGACCTGCGACCAGCGGTAGTCGCTCCACGGCCCGGAGAAGGTGACGAGTTGGTCGGCGCACTCGGCGTAGCCGGGGTGCGGGTGGGTGCCGTGGCCCAGGACGATGTGGGCCTTGTCACTCAGTGCCCGGAGCGTGGTGATGGTGCGCAGGACTTCCGGCAGGGCGGTGCCGTCGGTCGGGCAGCGGTCCAGGAGGAAGCCGTCGACCCGGTACCAGTCGAAGTAACGGTGCGCCTTGGAGACCAGGTCACCGAAGACCCGGGCGCCGTGGGTCGTGCCGAGGTGGACCCTGTCGAGTCGGGCCGCGTCGAGGGTGCCGAGGACGCGGACTCCCGCGTTGCGCAGCCTTCCGACGGCTTCGAGGCAGTGAGGGTCGGGGCGGGTGCCGGGGCCGTCGGCGACGTTGAGGGCGACCCAGTGCAGGGGCGTGCCCGGGCGGGTGAGTTCGCTCCATTCGGTGGGGGCGAGGAGGGGGTGGGCGTAGCCGGGGACGCCGAGGCCGGTGCGGAGGTCGGTGCTCGATGCGGTGGGGGTGGTGCCGGTCAGATACGGCATGCCGCCTCCATCCAGATGTCGCCCAGTGACTCCTCGAGGTTGATCCGGGGCCGCCAGCCGAGACGGTCGCGTGCGGTGCGCACATCGGCCTGCTGCCAGCTGCCGCAGCCGTCCGGGTAGGCGATGGGGGCGGCGTGCGCCGCGTGTGTGGCGTGCACCGCGTGCGCCGCCGCGTGGACCGCATGAGCGGCATGGGTGGCATGGGTCGCATGGTCGGAGTCGGCGCGCGGGTGGCCGATGGAGGGCCGCAACGGGCCGGGCGGGCCGTCGAGTTCGTGCAGGGCGCCGCCGTAGCCGGCCACGCGGGCGAGGATGGCGGCGGCGTCGCGCAGGCGGACCGCGCGGCCGGAGCCGATGTTGATGACGCCCTGCGCTGCGGAGAGCGAGGCGGCGTGGACGGCGCGGGCCACGTCGCGGACGTCGACGAAGTCGCGCTGGGCGCCGAGGCCGGTGAGTTTGAGCTCGCCGTCGCCCGACTGCATGGCGCGGCGCATGGCCTCGGCGAGACGGCCGAGGGGGGAGCCGGCGGGGGTGCCGGGGCCTGCCGGTGAGAAGACGCGGAGGACCACGGCGTCCAGGCCGGAGCCCAGGACCAGTTCGGTGGCGGCGAGTTTGCTGACGCCGTACGGGCCGCCGGGGCGGGGGACGGCGTCCTCGGCCGTGGAGGAACCGGGCTGGCTCGGGCCGTATTCGGCGCCGCAGCCGATCTGGACGAGCCGGGCCCCGCAGCCGCTGCGGCGCAGGGCCTCGCAGACGGTGGCGACGGCGACCGTGTTGTGGCGGGTGAGTTCGCGGGCACCGCCCCTGGTGGCGCCGGCGCAGTTGATGACCACACCGGGGTGGACCGCGTCGAGGAAGCGGGTGAGGGCACCGGGGCTGCCGGACGCGAGGTCGAAGCGGACGTCGGCGTCGTCGCCTCGGCCCAGCGCGGTGAGTTGGACCGCGGGGTCGGCCAGGAGGCGGTCGGCTACGAAGCGGCCCAGGTAGCCGTTGGCTCCGATCAGCAGGACTCTCATCGGGCGGCTCCCGTTGCCGAGGGGTGGTCGGGTCGGGAGGTGATCATTTGGGGTCTCCTTCGACAGCTTCAGGCAGGAGGGTTTCAGCTGATTCATGGGGATGTGGAAGGTGCGCTCCTGCGGCGGCCCGCGCGCGTGAGCGGGAGTGCGGGTGGCGCCTGCGGGTGCGTTGTGGGTCGGGGCCGCACGGGAATGCGAGGCGGTGTGGGTGGTGGTGCCGCCGCGTCACCACGGCTGGTCCTGTGGGGTGTGGGCCGACGCCCTGGTCAGCGTGCGCATGGCGTGCAGGAGGAGCGTCAGAGCGCCTGCGCCGCAGGCGACTGTGGGGATTGCTACCGGGCCCCACACGTCGATCAGGGTCTCGACGGGGGTTCCCAGCCAGGTGCAGCCGGGGAGGCGGGCGGCGAAGAGGGTCGTCAGGGCCGTTACCTCGGCTGAGGCCGCTGCGGTGAGGACCAGGGCGGGGGCGTGGGTGAAGCCGTGGGTGGTCAGGAGGCGGGTGAGGAGCAGGAGGGCGCCCAGGGTGAGGGTCTGGGGGTAGGCGCCGGGCTCGTCGAGAGTGGTGGTGGTCAGGGTGAGGAGAGCCGTCAGGGCGGCCAGGTAGAGGGTGAGGGTGGCCAGGAGAAGGGGCTTCGCGGAGGTGGCGAAGTCCTTCAGGGCTCGGCTGGCCGAGAGTTTGCGGCGGGCCCGTACGGCGAGGAGGTGGGCGCACCAGGCCGCGGGGGCGCAGGAGAGGGCGAGGGCCAGGACCGGGGCGGTGGTGAGGGGCCAGGGGCCGTCGGCGGTGCCGTTGGGGAGGGCGTCGGGGCCTCCGGTGGCGGCCGCCTGGAGGAGGCCGTCGCCGAGGAGGGCGTAGGCGATGAGCCAGCAGATCCGGGTGGCGGTCGGGCGGGTGCCCTGCTTGGTGGCGAGGGGGCCTCGGGTCAGGGCCGCGCGCAGGGCGAGGGTCACAGCGAGGGCGCCGGCGGCAGCCGCGATCAGGCGGGGCCGGCCATGGGTGAGGTGCAGGCCTGCCACGGCCGCCGCACAGAGTGCACCGGGGAGGAGGGTGAGGACCATCCAGCCGGCTCGTGCGCGCAGTGGGGGGAGCGGTGGCGAGGCAGAGGGTGCTTCCCCGTCCCGGGGCGTACGGGCGTACATCTCCTCCGCGAGGGAGAAGACGTCCCGGTGCAGGAAGCGGGCCGCGGTGCGGTCGGTGACGCCGTGGGCTTCCAGGCCGGCCGCGATCTCCAGCGGGTCCACCGCGCGTTCGCACAGCTCGCGGTGGCGGTGCATCAGGGCCTTCACGGGGTCGGCGCCCGTGCGACGGGGGGAGGCCGACCGCGCACCCGTGCCGACCCAAGGGTCCCTCTCGCCCCGCGCACCCACATCGCCCCGCGCATCCGTGTCGGGCCGGGCAGCCGCATCGCCCCGCGCACCCGTCGCGCCCCCCGCACCCACGTCCGCCCCCGCCTCCCCGTCGGCCACCAACCACTCCCCCGACCGTGCATCCCACGCCCCCGCGCCACTCGGGGCTCCAGGCCGGTCCAGTCCTCCCAGGCCGGTCATCGTGCTCCCTCCGTTGCCGGGAGTGCGGTGGCGCGTACGGGGGTTTCCGGGAGGCGGGGCGGGGTGCTGCGGGTTACCAGGCGGGGCGTTCGGTCGGTCCAGCGGCCGGGGACGTGGGCCTCGGCCGGGACGGCGAAGGGCAGCGGGGCTCCGGAGTCGTCGAGGACGACTCGGCGGACCGGGGTGCGCGAGACGATCTCCAGGTAAATGCCGTGAAATGCTGCGACGTTCTGCTCGACGGTGAACAGTTCGAGCGCACGAGCACGCGCGGCCGCGCCCAGGCGCTCACGGCGCTCGGGGTCGCGCAACAGCGCCACGCACGCCTCCGCGAGCGCCCGCGGGTTGCGCGGCGGTACGACGAGACCGGTGCCGCCGATGACCTCCACCACCGCGCCGACGTCGGTGGACACCGTCGCGCGCCCGCAGAACATGGCCTCGACCAGTCCGATGGGGAAGCCTTCGACGACGCTGGACAGGACCGTTACGGCGCCCGAGGCGTACGCGTCGACGAGGGTCGGGATCTCGGGGCCGCCGATCTCCTCGAAGGAGACCGGGTTGTCGCCGACCCGGTGCGGGCCCTCCGCCTCGTCGGGGAAGAGCTGCGCCGCCAGCGCCTTGCAGTGACCGAGGTAGGCGGCACCCTCGGGACCCTCGGCACCCTCGGGACCGAAGGGCGTGCCGACGATCCGCAGGCGTGTCTTCGGCTCCTCCTTGCGGATCTCGGCGAAGGCGTGCAGCAGCGACACCAGGTCCTTGGTCGGTTCGACGCGGCCGACCCAGACCAGCGTGTCCGGGTCCGCGCACTCCGGGCTCTCGCCGACCTCCGCGAAACGGGTGGCGTCCATGCCGGGGTAGACCGTGCGGAGCTTCTCGCGGTCGGCGCCGCAGCGCTCCTGCCAGCGGCGGGCGTGGCCGTTGCCGGGGGTGACGAGGGCGGCCCTGGTGTAGCTCTCGGCGGCGAGCCTGCCATGGAAGGCGGCGAGCAGGGAGCGTACGGCGGGTGAGGCGGCGTCGGGGGCGGCCAGGTAGTGCGTGCGGAGCCGGACGCCGTACTCGGTCAGCAGGAGCGGTACGCCGTGGAAGTGGTGGGCGAGCAGGGCGGGCAGGGCCGCGGGGCCGCCGGAGGTCGCGTGGCACAGGTCGGCCGAGCCCAGGCCGTCGTCGCCGTACCAGTCGAGTGAGAGGGGGCGCAGGGCGCGTTCCAGGTGGGCGGCCACGGTCAGCAGATCGGGTACGCGCGCCTCGCGCGCCGGCCGCAGGGCGCCCCGCGCCCGGCAGGCGCGTTCCAGGGTGCGCACGGCGGCCTCGGAGCGGAGCGCTCCCACCAATCCGCCCTCGTCGCGGGCGAGTTCGGCAAGTCCGTACAGCCCGTTGGCGAAACGGTCCGCCTCAGCGGCCGACGCCCCCTCGGGACCATCGGAGACCTCTCGGGTGCCACCGGCACAGAGCACGGTCACCAACTCGCCGTAACAGTCGGCGAACCGCCGGCGCGCGCGCCGCCCGTACACCACCCCGTCATCCTCGGCGCTCCACACAGGTGCCGTACGCACGCGGCTGACCTGTGGCGGCAGCGGGACCCAGCCTTCGTCCTCCTGGCGCTCGCTGCGGCTGAGCGCGTAGATGTCGAACTCGTGCTGTCCCAGCCCGCGCACGAGCCGGTCGCACCAGAGCCTGGCGTCACCGCTCACATACGGATAGCCACCCTCTGCAATCAGTCCGATGCGCACGAGTACACCCCCGATCTCCCGTAAGGGGAGCCGCCGTTCCCGCGGCGGCTCGCAGCGGGACGAACGTATGCGGACAAGGCGGTGGTGCGACGGACGGTTGTCCGTCGCACCACCAAAAGGGGTGAACGGTCGTAACTTTCCCGTGCAGGTCGCGTTCCGTCGCGCTAAGAGATCAAACGCGCACGGATCGTCACACCTGAACTGCCGTAACGGGACGGGCCGGTCACACCGCGGCCAACTCCCGTCGTGCGGCCCGCCGCTGGGCGGCGATCCGCGGATCGAGTGCCGGTACGGCGGCCAGGAGTTGCTTGGTGTACGGGTCCCGCGGGTTGTCGTAGACCTCGTCGGCGGGGCCCTCTTCCACGATCCGCCCGCGCCGCATCACCGCGACCCGGTCGCTGACCTGGCGTACGACGGCCAGGTCGTGCGCGACGAAGACGAGCGCGAGGCCGAGTTCCCGCTGCAACTCGCCCAGCAAGGCCACGACCTGGGCCTGGGTGGTGACGTCGAGCGCGGAGACGGGTTCGTCGCAGACGATGACGCGCGGGTCCGACGCGAGCGCCCGCGCGATGCCCACGCGCTGGCGCTGGCCGCCGCTGAACTCGTGCGGGTAGCGGTCGTAGTGCGCCGCTTCGAGCCCCACCCGCTCCAGCAGTTCCCGCACCCGCTCCCGTATGCGCCCCTCGTGCCGCTCACCACGCGCGCGAAGCGGATCGGCGATCGACTCCCCCACGGTGCGGCGCGGGTTGAGGGAGGCGACCGGGTCCTGGAAGACCATCTGCACGGCCGGTTGCACGCCCACGCGCGCGTGTCCGTCGTACCGGATCTCCCCCGCCGTCGGCTCCAGGAGACCGACCAGCATCCGGCCCAGGGTCGTCTTGCCGCTGCCGCTCTCCCCCACGATGCCGAGGGTCTCCCCACGGTGGACGGTCAGCGCCACGTCGTCCACGGCCGTGAAGGCCCGCTTGCCGCGCCCGAACTCGCGCCGCAGGCCCTTCGCCTCGACAACGACGTCCTCGGAGACTTCCGAGCGGACCCGCGGCGCGTCCACGCGCGGGACCGCGCCGAGCAGTTCGCGCGTGTACGGCTGCTCGGGGGCGCCCAGTACGTCGGCGACCGGGCCGTGTTCCACCGACCGCCCGTGTCGCATCACGAGCACCTCGTCGACGCTCTCGGCGGCGACGCCGACGTCGTGCGTGACGAGCAGGAGGCCCATGCCGGTCTCCTCGCGGAGCGTGTGCAGCAGGTCGAGGATCTGGGCCTGGACGGTCACGTCGAGCGCCGTCGTCGGCTCGTCGGCGATCAGCAGGTCGGGCTCGCAGGCCAGCGCCACGGCGATGAGGGCGCGCTGGCGCATGCCGCCGCTGAACTCGTGCGGCCGGGACCGGGATCGCCGTACCGGGTCCGGAATGCCGACCCGGTCCAGCACCTCGACCGCACGCGCGCGTGCCGCTCGTCGCGAGGCACGCGTGTGCACGCGGTACACCTCGGCGATCTGGTCGCCGATGGCGTAGTAGGGGTCCAGGGACGACAGCGGGTCCTGGAAGACCATGGCGGCCTTCCCTCCCCTCAGCCGCCGCAGTTCCTCGTCGGACGCCTCCGGTACGTCGACGCCGGCGACCTCGATCGAGCCGCCGACCCGCGCGCCCGTGCCGCGGTGCAGCCCGAGCAGGGCCGAGGCGACCGTCGACTTGCCGGAGCCGGACTCGCCGACGAGGGCGAGGGCGGCGCCGCGCTCCAGCCGGAAGGTGAGGTCGTCGACGGCGCGCAGGTCGCCGAAGTCGACCGTCAGGCCGCTCACTTCGACGAGGCCGCGCGCGGGAGCCTTCTCGATGTCGCTCATGCCAGCACCACCCGTCGGTCGGCCACCGCGTACAGCACGTCCGCGACGGCGTTGGCGACGACCACGAAGAAACCGATGACCAGGACCATGCCGACGACCACCGGGAGATCGACCACCTTGACGGCGTGGACCAGTTCCTGTCCGATGCCGGGCAGGCCGAAGAGCGTCTCGGTGAGCACCGCGCCGCCGACCGCGCCGCCGAAGTTGTTGGCGTTGAGCGCGATGACCGGCGCGAGGGCCCCGCGCAGCGCGTGCCGCCCGATGACGGACCGCTCGCCGACGCCGTAGGCCCGGAACGTCCGGATGTGGTCCTCGGCCAGCGTCTCCAGCATCGCCGCCCGGGTCAGCCGGGCGAAGGCGGCGGCCTCGATCAGGGCGAGCGAGAGCCAGGGCAGCAGCAGGTTCCACGCCCACTGTTCGGGATCGTCGGTGAAGGCGACGTACTGCGGGAACGGCAGCAGTTGCAGCTGCCCGCAGACGACGATCATCAGGACCAGGCCGATGACGAAGACCGGCGTGGCCACGCCCGCGAGCGTGACGCCGGTCAGCAGCCGCTCGGTGAGACGGCCGCGTCGCCATGCGGACAGGACGCCGGTGCCGACACCGAGGATCAGCCACAGCACCATCGCGCCGAACACGAGCGACAGGCTGACCGGTAGCTTCGCCAGGATCAGCTCGGTGACCTGCTGGTCGCTCTGGTACGACAGCCCGAGGCAGGGTGCCGAGCAGTGCTGGACGGACGTGCCCGTCGAGTAGTCCTGGCCGGCGACGAGGCCCACGAGGAAGTGCCAGTAGCGCGTGTACAGCGGGTCGTTCAGATGCAGTTGCTCGGCGACCTGCTGGACCTGGGCCGGCGAGCAGCGCGGGCCGCAGGTGATCTGGGCGACGTTGCCGGGGGTGACGTAGAAGACGACGTAGACGATCACCGAGATGGCGAACAGGGTGACGACGGCGCCCAGCACGCGACGCACGAGGAAGCCGCTCATGCCTTGGCCTCCCTCTTGCGGCCGGTGCCGACGCGCAGCCGGGACGCCGCGCGCGGGTCCAGTGCCGTGCGCACGCCGTCGCCGAGGACGGTCAGGGCGAGGACGGTCACGAAGAGCGCGCCCGCGGGCAGCAGCAGGTACTGCGGGGCCGCCTGGTACCAGACGTCGGCGGCGGTGAGCATCTGTCCCCAGGACGGCGTCGGCGGCTTCACGCCGACGCCCAGGAAGGACAGGGCGGCCTCGACGGTGATGTTGGCCGGGACGAGCAGCGCCGCGTAGGTGATGACCGGCGCGGCGATGCCGGGCAGCAGCTCACGGCGGGCGATCCGCCAGGTGCCCCAACCGCTGAGCCGCGCGGCGGAGACGTAGTCGAGCCCTCTCAGGGTGAGCGTCTGGGCGCGCACGATCTTCGCGATGTTGCCCCATGCGATCAGACCGATCACCAGGGCGACCAGCACGGGCCGCGGGAAGCTCGACGGCACGATCGCGAGCAGCGCCAACGCCATGATCATCAGCGGCATCGCGACGATGACGTCGGTGAAGCGGCTCAGCAACTGGTCGACCCAGCGGCTGCCCAGCGCGGCCGCGAGGCCCACCGCGACGCCGATGGCGACCTGGACGACGGTCGCGGCCAGCGCGACCCCGAGGGAGACCCGGGCGCCGTACACCAGCCGCGCGAACAGATCCCGCCCGGTCTGCGGTTCGACGCCGAGCCAGTGCTCGGCGCCGACCCCGCCGAAAGACCCGACGGGCACGCCGCCGCGCGCGGAGTCGACCAGCGACGGGTGGTAGGTGGTCGGCTCCTGGCCCTCGATCGCGGTGAGCAGCGGTGCGGCCAGTGCGACCAGGACGAGCAGCGCGACGACGACCGCCGCGACGAGGGCGGCGCGCTGCGTCCGCAGCCGCCGCCAGAACTGACGGGCCCCCGAGGCCCCCGGGGCGGACACCCCGGGAGCCCCGGCAGCCTCGGTGGCGAGAACTGCCTCACTCACGGCGCTACTTCACCGCGACCTGGGAGATGTCCAGAACGCCGGTCCAGTCGCTGATCACGACGTTCCTGACGTCCTCGCCGTAGAGCCGCTTGTAGACGGGGTGGAACAGCGGCACGGTCAGCGCCTGCTCACCGATCTTCTTGTCCAGCGCACCCCACCGCGCGGCGGCGGCGTCCAGATCCGTCAACTTGTTGATCGCGTCGATCTCGGAGTTGACCGACTTGTCGTCGAGCAGGCCGGTGTTGAAGTTCGCGCCGTCCTTGACGATCTGCCGGCCGTCGAAGATCGGGGCGAGGAAGGGACCGCCGGAGGGCCAGTCGGCACCCCAGTGCGCGAGGAAGAAGCCGGGCTCGGTCTTCACGTTGTGGATCTTGTCGGAGTAGTCGTTCTCCTCCAGACCCTGGAGCTTGACGGTGATGCCGGCCTTCTTCAGCGCGTCCTGGATCGCGGTCGCGATCTCGGGGCTGGTCTCGAAGTCCTTGGCGTTGGAGTGGGTCAGGGTGACGGTCAGCCCGTTCGCGTGACCGGCCTCCTTCAGCAGCTCCTTGGCCTTGGCCGGGTCACCGGCCGTGCCCGCCGGGAAGTGGTCGTACGGCGTGTAGCCGAAGGACTTCTGGTTCGGCAGGAAGGTGGTGGCGGGCTCGGCGAGCGCGGAGCCACCCGCGGCGTTGACCACGGACGACCGGTCGATGGCGTACGAGATCGCCTGCCGCACCTTGACGTTGTCGAACGGCTTGGTCTTCGGGTTGAACGCGATGTAGTTGGTGTAGCCGAAGTGACCGGTGCCCACGCGAGCGGCCAGCTCCTTGTCACCGGTCACCTTGGCCAGCTCGGCCGGGCCGAGGTTGGTGTCCGTGGTGACCGCGGCGGCGTCCGCGCCCTGGGACGAGGACAGCCGCTGGTTGATCACGGACGAGTCGAGCCCGGAGCGTACGTCGATCCTGTCGGGGTAGGCCTTGCGCTCGGCGTCCGTCGAGGCGGACCAGTGGGTGTTGCGCTCCAGGACGAGGTGCTCACCGTCGTTCTCGTTCGTCACCACCTTGTACGGCCCCGACGAGACCGGATGCTGCTCGTACTTGGTGCCGGTGTCCCTGGCCTTCGGGACCGGGGTGAACTGCGTCTGCGTGGCGAGGTACGGGAACTCGCCCTCGGGCTTGTTCAGATGGAAGACGATGGTCCGCTCATCCGGCGTCTCGATCGCCGACAGGCCCTTCTTGTCCTTGTACGGCCCCTGGTAGTCGGCCGCGCCGACCAGCCAGTCCCGCAGGTAGGGGGCGCCCCCGGACAGCTCGGGCGCGAAGGAACGCTCGATGCCGTACTTGATGTCCGCCGCGGCGATCGGGGTGCCGTCCTCGTACTTCAGGCCCTCCTTGAGGGTGTACGTCCACACGGTCGCGTCCTTGTTCGGGCGCCCGGTGTCGGTGGCGAGGTCGGGGACGACCTTGGCACCGGCCTCGCCGTTCTCTCGGTTGCGGGTGGTGAGGGTGCGAAAGACGAGGGAGGGCACGTTTCCGCCGCCGGAGGTGTACAGACGGGCGGGGTCGAAGTCCTGCTGCGGGTTGGAGTTCAGGACGGTGAGCGTGCCGCCCTTGTGGGGCTTGGAGGCGCCGCCGGCAGTCTTGGCATCGTTGTCCTCAGGGCCGCAGGCGGCGGCGCCCGCTGCCACGACCAGGCTGACGGATGCCGCGGCCACGCGGCGCGCTATGACGGACGGTTGACGCATCGGAGACGACCTCTCGGATTGATGGATCTCGCATCGGCATATCGAATGGCGAGACAGAGTGACGCGGAGTGAGACGGGAGCGAGCAGACGTCTGCCCCGGCGCCGGGTCGTCGGACACCCGTGACCGCATCACGGGACACCGGAGTCACATGATCACGGGAGGGAAAGAGAGCGCGACGCGAACGCCAAGGGCGAGCGTCAGCGACAGTGAATGTCGGCCACGCACAGAGCGGTCACACCGATGAGCGCCAGCTCGATGGCGGCGCGAGGGGAGGTGTGACGGGTCGACATGTGCAGAAATATGGATGATCTCGCTGCACATGTCAATGTGACATATGAGTCACCCGTCAACTGCCGGGAAAAGCCCAGGCGTTGGGCCGGCAGTGGATCCCGTCGTGGTCGAGGAACTTGGTCTGCTGCTGCATGACCGGAGCGAGCTCGCCGTCCTTGTCGCAGGTCACATGGGAGAAGCCGAGCCGGTGACCGACCTCGTGGTTGATCAGCATCTGTCGGTACTCATGTATTCGGTCGCCGAACGTCTTCGATCCCTGCGCCCATCTGTACGCGTTGATCATCACCCGCTCGGTGGCGGCGGAGTCGCACGAGACGTTGTCGACGGTGGTGTCCAGACCGGACTTGGCACACCAGTCGGCCGTCGTTCCGGGACTGGCCAGCGTGATCACGAAGTCGGGTTTGCCGGTGTAGATGCGCTCGAAGGCACGGGCGCCGTTGTGGGCCCAGCTCCGGTCGTCGTTGAGCGTCTTCTGCACGGCCTGCGCGAACAGCTCGCCGTCCAGCCCTAGCCCCTGCTCCACATCCACGCGATAGGTGAACTTCTGCCCCTTGCCGGGCGCCTTGTCGATCCCCTGGACCGCGTCGAACTTCCCCGAGCCCTTGAGGGTGGCGCCCAGCGGATACGTCACGGCCATCTTCTGGTCGTACGTCAGCGGCGCCGCGCCCTGCCCACCGGACGGCGTCAGCCGCCCGTCGCCGCGCGTGGCCGAGTCCCGGGCGTCCCGCGCCCGATCGGTGGCGGACTGCGGCTGTACGTCGCTGTCGTCCCGCCCGTTCGCGACCTGACCGGCGACGACGACGGCCAGCACGGTGACGACGGCGGCAGCGGCGATACCGGTGAAGGCCCGCCCCTTGCCGCCCTGCGCCGCCGCGGGCTCGCCGGTCGGCGGGGCGTCATCGTCGTCGGGGTCGGTGCCGACACCGATCCTGGTGTCCCAGTCGCTGACGGCGGCGTACCCGTCGGAGGCGTGCGCGGTCTCGGACGTACGGGGCGCGAAGACGTCGACGTCCTCGTCGAAGGCGTCGACGTAATCCTGCCGGGGCGCCTGCCGGGGGCGCGGCAGGGGAACGCCGGTCGCCGGAGGGGCACCGACTGCGGCCGCCCCCCTCAACTCACCCCAGCCACCGCCGGGTTCGCGCTGCTCGGGGTGAGTACCTCGGGCTTGGGGGGTGCCGCGGGCTGGCGTGCCGTCGGGAAGCCGGGGGAAGCCGTGGGCGGGGGTACCGTCGGACAACTTCGGGATGCCGCGCGCGGGCGTGCCATCCGGCAACCTCGGAATCCCGCGCGCGGGCGTCCCGTCGGGGAAGCCCCGCCCCCCGTACGCCGCCGGCCCGCCCGTCGGTCCGCCCGCCGGCATCCCCTGCCGCACGGGCGCCGGACCGGGAACCCGACGGCCACCGGGCCCGCCGGACTGCGGCCAGCCGCCCTGGCCCGGCCCCGGAGCCGCACCCGGTCGCGCGGCCGGAACCCTGCCGGTCCCAGGCCCAGACCCAGGCCCCGGGCCCGGCGCGGACGGACCCCGCTGGGCCGTGCCCGGCTCCGGTTGTGCTTCTCGGGAGCCCTGTCGTGCGGTTGTGTCCGCGGCGTCGCGCTTGGCGGCCGATCCGCGGCGGCTGTGGCGTCCCACGTCGCGCCTCAGCTCCCCGCGTTCTCGGTCACGGCCCCGGGACCGGCGCCGCCGGTCCCGGCCTCCGGCCGCCCGCTCTCCCACTCCCCCGCCTCCGCGAGGAGTTCACGGAAGGCGCGGGCGACGATCTCCGGATACTCCATCATCGCGACATGCCCGGCCTCCGGCAGGCTCAGCAGGCGGGAGTCACGGAAGGTGCGCGCGGCCCTCTGGCACATGCGGTAACCCACGAGCTGATCCCGGCCGCCGTAGACCAGCAGCGTCGGCGCCAGCACCCGCTCGGCCTGGCGCCACAGCGCGTGCTGGCCGCCCAGCGTATAGGCGTTGACCAGCCCGCGCGCGGAACGCGTCAACGCATCCCAGAAGTACGGCAGTTGGAGTCGCCGCTCCATCTCCTCGACCGCGTTGCTGAAGCCCTCCGGCGTCACCCGCCCGGGGTCGCCGTAGCACAGGTGCATCACGCCGCGGACGCGCTGCTCCGCCGTCCAGCCCCTGCTGAACCGGGTGAACAGCGCGGTCGCTCCGGGCACCGCGAGCAGCGCGGTGGGTACGGCGGTGCGCTGCACGCGGATCTCGGGCAGCGCGGGCGACACGAGGGTGAGCGTACGGACGAGGTCGGGACGCACCGCGGCGACGCGGGTGGTGACCGCGCCGCCGAGCGAATTGCCGAAGAGGTGGACAGGGCCGCGCTCGGAGGCGTCGAGATAGCGAATCACCGCGCGTGCGTGCGCGGTGATCGAGTAGTTGCCGTCGTCTGGCGGTGGTGAGTCACCGAAGCCCGGCAGGTCGACCGCCTCGCCGTCGACCTGGTCCTCCAGCTGCTGCATCAGCGCCGACCAGTTCTGCGAGGAGCCGCCGAGCCCATGGACGTAGAGCGCGGGCGGCAGGCCCTCGCGCGCGGGCGGTCTCGAACGCACCGACAGCGTGATCCCCGGCAGTCCGACCGAACGCAGCCGCTCACCCTCGGCGACCCTGACGGTCGCCACCTTGGGGAGCGCGCTGGCGGCCGGCGCGGACGGGAACTCGGTCGAAGACATGCGGCAATGTTACGAGACGATCACGTAGTGGTTCATGTGTTCGCCGTCACAAGTGGACACGTACATGGCAGCCGGCGACCCGGGAAACCCGCCCCTGCGCACCGCCCTCACAGAAGCCGCCCGGGACACGCCCGAATCGCCCGCAGATCCCCCGCGGATCGCATAGCGTCCGGATCCGGTGTCTCCTAGGCTCGTACGCAGGGCACCCGGATGTGGACCCCTGCTTCACCCAGGGACGTTGTCCCCCCGGGGACGTTCTAGGAAGGGAGCCCGTCATGGCCGTCGATCCGACCGACCCCGACACGTTCGTGGACGACGACACCGACGAGTCCGAGGAGTTCGAGGAGTTCGACGTCGAGGCACCCCCGGCCGACGCGGCCGAGCAGCACGCCGACGTCAAGCCCGACCGGGACGACCCGCTGACCGGCGTGGACCCGGACCGCGCCAGCGAGGCCGATCTGATCGAGCAGGCACGCGTCGTCTCCATCGACGAGGACGACTACCGGTGACACCGACGCACGCGTGAGGCTGTTGAGCAGGACAGAGCCGAAAAGAGGGCGACTCTTGCCCGTTCCATCCAGGTTTCAAACCTTCTGCGCGACTTTCGTCACCGTCCGGTCCGTGAAATTCTGCGCTCGCACCGCGCACACCAGGGTTACCGAAAAGTACGATGGCGTCGCGGCGCACACCGCATGTGGACGACATTGGGAGGCGGCGTGACAGCCATCGAGCAGACAGAGGCGGCACGCCCGCGGGGCACCCGCCTGCCGCGCCGTGCCCGACGGAACCAGTTGCTGGGCGCCGCCCAGGAAGTATTCGTCGCGCAGGGTTACCACGCGGCCGCGATGGACGACATCGCCGAGCGCGCCGGCGTCAGCAAGCCGGTGCTCTACCAGCACTTCCCGGGCAAGCTCGACCTCTATCTCGCGCTGCTGGACCAGCACTGCGAATCCCTGATCCAGGCCGTACGGAACGCGCTCGCGTCGACGACCGACAACAAGCAGCGCGTACGCGCGACGATGGACGCGTACTTCGCGTACGTCGAGGACGACGGTGGCGCCTTCCGCCTGGTCTTCGAGTCGGACCTGACGAACGAGCCGGCCGTCCGCGAGCGCGTCGACAAGGTCACGAACGAGTGCGCCGAGGCGATCTGCGACGTCATCGCCGAGGACACCGGCCTCTCGCGCGCGGAGTCGATGCTGCTCGCCTCCGGCCTCGGCGGCCTCGCCCAGGTCGTGGCCCGCTCCTGGCTGCACAGCGACCGCAGCGTCCCGCGCGACCAGGCGGTCCAGCTGCTGACATCACTGGCATGGCGCGGTATCGCGGGCTTCCCGCTGCACGGCAGCGAGCACCACTGACGCTCGCTCACCCCTGGGGGACGTTTGTTCCCGCCCGCTGTTCGCTGTTGGCGTTCTTGGGCGGAGCGTGTACGTCCCCTCACCGGGCTAATGTGTGCTGGGTACGGCGCGCAAGGTCGCGCACTTCACTGACCGTCGGAGGGACATAGCCGTGGAGGTCAAGATCGGCGTGCAGCACGCGCCCCGCGAGATCGTTCTGGAGAGCGGGCAGAGTGCCGAGGAGGTCGAGCGGGCGGTGGCCGAGGCGCTGGCCGGAAAGACGCAGCTGCTGAGCCTCGTGGACGAGCACGGCCGCAAGGTCCTGGTCCCGGCCGACCGTCTGGCCTACGTGGAGCTCGGTGAGCCGGCCCCGCGCAAGGTGGGCTTCGGCGCGCTGTAGAAAGCCGCGGTGCAAAAAGGGCGTACCGCCTGCACAGACATGACGGGAGGGCCCGGCGACGACGGTCGCCGGGCCCTCCCGTCATGTCCACGGACGGAGCACAGGCCGCTCACAGGGGAGGATTGCATTCCGCAGGTCAGGGGTATGACGGGCTACGACCGTTTCGAGCAGGTCGGCCATGTGGGAGGGACCCCAACATGCTCTTGGAAGCGCTCAGCTCCGCGATCCTCGGCCTGGCCCTGGCATGGGCCGCCGCACGCCGCCTGCCGCACCGCCTGCCCGCCCGCTCGCTGGTGCTGCCGACGGGTGTCGCCGGAGCGCTCTTCGGCGCCTTCATCACGCACACCGCGCTCGACTTCGGCAACCTCTTCGTGATCCTCGTCGGCGCGGCGATCGTCTCCGCCGCCTCCCTCTCCCTGCTGGTACGCCCCGCGGGAAGACTGAGCCGTCACTCGGCGACCGCGTAGACCCTGAGGACCGGCCGCCGGAGGAGTGACGCCGATGGCCACCGCCGACGCCGGTCCGGGCAATCTCACGCGATGAAGAGGCCCGGCACCTACGCCGCAAGCCCCAGGGCAGCCATCCGCTTCGTGTGCGCCTCGGTGATCCGCGAGAACATCTTGCCGACCTCCGCCAGATCGAACCCGTCCGCGACCCCGCCCACGAGCATCGTCGACAGCGCGTCCCGGTCGGCGACCACCCGCTGCGACTGGGACAGCGCCTCGCCCATCAGCCGCCGCGCCCACAGCGCGAGCCGGCCGCCCACCCGCGGATCGGCGTCGATGGCGGCCCGCACCTTCTCCACGGCGAACGACGCGTGCCCGGTGTCGTCGAGCACGGCGAGCACCAGCCCGCGCGTGTCCGAATCGAGCCGCGCCGCGACCTCCCGGTAGAAGTCACTGGCGATCGAGTCACCGACGTACGCCTTGACGAGGCCCTCCAGCCAGTCCGAAGGCGCCGTCTGCTTGTGGAAGCCGTCCAGCGCGGCGACGAACGGCTCCATCGCCTCGGTCGGCTCGGCCCCGACCTCGGTCAGCCGGTCCCGCAGCTTCTCGTAGTGGTGGAACTCCGCCGACGCCATCTTCGCCAGCTCCGCCTTGTCCGCCAGCGTCGGCGCCAGCTTGGCGTCCTCCGCCAGCCGCTCGAATGCCGCCAGCTCCCCGTAGGCCAGCGCGCCGAGCAGGTCGATGACAGCGGCCCGGTACTGCGGATCGGCGGAGGCCCGCGCCCAGTCCTGGGCGGCGCCCCCGGTGTGTTCGACGGTCGAGTCGGCGGTGTCGGAGGCATCAGGGGTGTGGTCAGGCGTCGTCATGAAGCGCACAATAGCCCGCTCGCCGCGCCACGGAAGTCCCTGGTCAATCACTGTGACGCCGACTACGTGACCAATTCGGCCATCGCATGTGCGCGTTTCCGGGGTATGGTGGTAATGCGCCCGCTGAGTACTCTGATGTATTCGACGGGCCGCACGTTATGAGGATGCCCGGTCGGTGGCCCGATCGGCTCCGACCCGACAGCCCTCCCTGGCCGTACGGCACTGTGCGTACGACGACCGGAGGGACACCCTCAGCGGTACGAGCGCTAGAGCGTCGGCAGTGGTCCCGTGTCCTACGGCCAATCCGTATGGCAGCCGACGTCCCCGGCACGGTCCGTCAACGACCCCCGCGCTCGCCTCGCACCGCGCACACAGAAGAGGCAGCACCCTGACTACGACTTTCCGAGAGCTCGGAATCCTTCCCGAGACCGCCGAGGCCCTTGAGGCCGTCGGCATCATCAACCCCTTCCCCATCCAGGAGATGACCCTCCCCGTCGCCCTCTCCGGCACGGACGTCATCGGCCAGGCCAAGACCGGCACCGGCAAGACGCTGGGCTTCGGTCTCCCGCTCCTGGAGCGCGTCACCGTCCCCGCCGACGTGGAGGCCGGACGCGCCAAGCCCGAGTCCCTCACCGACGCCCCGCAGGCGCTCGTCGTCGTCCCCACGCGCGAGCTGTGCACGCAGGTCACCAACGACCTGCTGACCGCCGGCAAGGTCCGTAACGTCCGCGTTCTCGCCATCTACGGCGGCCGGGCGTACGAGCCGCAGGTCGAGGCCCTCAAGAAGGGCGTCGACGTCATCGTCGGCACCCCGGGCCGACTGCTGGACCTCGCGGGTCAGAAGAAGCTCAACCTCAAGCACATCAAGGCGCTCGTGCTCGACGAGGCCGACGAGATGCTCGACCTGGGCTTCCTGCCCGACGTCGAGAAGATCATCAACATGCTGCCGGCCCGCCGCCAGACCATGCTGTTCTCGGCGACCATGCCGGGCGCCGTCATCGGCCTCGCGCGCCGCTACATGTCGCAGCCCACCCACATCCGCGCCACCGCGCCGGACGACGAGGGCCAGACGGTGCGCAACACCGCGCAGTTCGTCTACCGCGCGCACAACATGGACAAGCCCGAGATGGTCGCGCGCATACTGCAGGCCGACGGACGAGGACTGGCCATGGTCTTCTGCCGTACGAAGCGCACGGCGGCCGACCTCGCCGACCAGCTCCAGCAGCGCGGCTTCGCCGCCGGCGCGGTCCACGGCGACCTCGGCCAGGGCGCCCGCGAGCAGGCGCTGCGCGCCTTCCGCAACGGCAAGGTGGACGTCCTCGTCTGCACCGACGTCGCCGCCCGCGGCATCGACGTCGAGGGCGTGACGCACGTCATCAACTACCAGTCGCCGGAAGAGGAGAAGACGTACCTGCACCGCATCGGCCGTACGGGCCGCGCGGGCAACACGGGTACGGCGATCACGCTGGTCGACTGGGACGACATCCCGCGCTGGCAGCTGATCAACAAGGCGCTGGAGCTGAACTTCAACGACCCGCCGGAGACGTACTCCACGTCCCCGCACCTCTTCGAGGAACTGAAGATCCCCGCCGGCACCAAGGGTGTCCTGCCCCGCGCGGAGCGCACGCGCGCCGGGCTGGCGGCGGAGGAGCTGGAGGACCTCGGCGAGACCGGCGGGCGCGGTGCACGCGCTCGCGGTGGCCGGGGCGGGGGCGGCCGGGACGAGTCCCGCTCCTCCTCGTCGGACCGTGAGCGCCCGGCGCGGACCCCGCGTCGTCGCCGCCGTACCCGTGGCGGGACCCCGCTGGACGGGGCGTCGGTGCCTGCCGCCGGTTCCGGGACCCCGGAGGAGACCGCCGAGGCCACCCCGGCGGAGTCCGTCACGGCAGCGCGCACCCCGCGCCGCCGTCGCCGCACCCGCAATGGAGCGCTGACCGAGACCCCGGCCGTGGCAACGGCTGCCGAGGACGCCGCAGAGGCCGCCGTCACCACGGCGGAGGGCCCGTCCCTGGACGCCCCCGAGGACACCGCGGCCAAGCCGCGCCGCCGCCGTACGCGCAAGTCGGCGGAGCCGGCGGTGACTTCGCCGGAGAACGCGCCGGTCGCGGAGGCCGTACAGCCGTCCGAGAGCGCCACGGCGCCGATGGAGACCGAGGAGGCCCCCGCCACCAAGCCTCGCCGCCGCACCCGCAAGGCGACGGCCGCGGCGGAGACCGCGCTCGACACGGCCGAGGCCGTCACCGAGCCCGTACAGCAGGCCCCGGAGACGACGGAGCCCGCACCGCGCCGCCGCACCCGCAAGGCAACGGCCGCAGCGGAAGCCGCCGTCGACACGGCCGAGGCCGCCGAGGCCAAGCCCAAGGTGCGCCGCACCCGCAAGACCGCGGTGGCCACCGAGGCCGCCGAGATTCCGGCCCAGACGGCCCAGCCGGCCCAGGAGCCGGAGGCCGCCGAGGCCAAGCCGAAGGCACGCCGCACCCGCAAGGCCGCGGAGGCCGCCGTCGACACGGCCGAGGCCGTGGAGACGAAGCCGCGCCGTACGCGCAAGGCGGCGGCCACCGCCGAAGCCGCAGTGGACGTCGTCGAGGCTGTGGAAGCCAAGCCGCGCCGTACGCGCAAGGCTGCCGCGACCGTGGCCGAGCCGGAGGCCGCCGAGGCCAAGCCCCGCCGGACCCGCAAGACGGCGGCCTCGGCCGAGGCCGCCGTGGACACGGCCGAAGCCACCGAGGCCAAGCCCAAGGCGCGCCGCACCCGCAAGACCGCGGCGTCCACCGAGGCCGCCGAGGTCGCCGGCATCCCGGCCCAGGCCACGCAGGAGCCGGCGGCCGCGGAGGCACCCGCCCCGCGCCGCCGCACCCGCAAGGCCGCGGCGACCGTGGGGGCCGCCGACGGTACGGCCGAGGCGAAGCCCAAGGTCCGCCGCACCCGCAAGGCCACGGCCGCCGCGGAGCCGACGGAGGGCTGATCTCCCTTACGACGGCCCGGTCCCGCTGCACGCGGGGCCGGGCCGTCGGCGTTCCCGGGCCGAGCGGGCCGGTCCCGCCCTCCAAGGCCACCGCACCACCCGCCGGCCCGTCCGGCGCTTCAGGACGAGGCCCTGGGGGCGGCAGCCCCAGGGACGGGACGGGTAGGGGCGGCGGGGGGCGAATCCCCTGGACGGCACCGGCTACCCTCCCCCCGTGACCACCCAACCCGCCTTCACCCCGCCCCCGAACGCCCGCGCCTACCCCCTCCACACCACCCGCGGCACCTTCGCCGTCGTCGACCACCCGGCCACCCCCGGCGTCGAACCCCGAGGCGTCGCCATGCTGCTCCCCGGATTCACGGGCAGCAAGGAGGACTTCACACTCATGCACGAGCCGCTGGCAGACCGCGGCTACCGCACCGTCGCTATCGACGGACGCGGACAGCATGAGTCGGACGGACCCGAGGACGACGAATCCGCTTACGCGCGGGGCGAGTTGGCCAGGGACGTCCTCGCCCAGGCATCGGCTCTCGGCGCCAGCAACGGCCCCATCCATCTCCTCGGCCACTCCCTGGGCGGCCAGATCTCCCGCGCGGCGGTCCTCCTCGACCACACGCCGTTCCGGTCACTGACCCTCATGGCGTCGGGCCCGGCCCAGATCTCCGACTCCCAGCAGCAGCGAGTGAAGCTGCTGCGGGACGCCCTCGCGGTGATGACGATGGCCGAGACCTGGGAGGCGATCCGCGCGATGGGGCCCCCGGAGGAGGTCGGCGGCCCGGCCCGCGGCATCGGCGGCCAGGAACTGCTGCGCCGCCGATGGCTCGGCACGAAGCCCGCCCAACTCATCACCACCGGGCGTCAGTTGTGCTCGGAGCCGGACCGCGTCGACGAACTCGCCGCCCTCCCGCTCCCGTTCCACGTCCTGTCGGGCGCCACCGACGACACCTGGCCGGTCCCGGTCCTCGACGACATGGCCACCCGGCTGAAGGCCCGCCGCACGGTCATCCCCGGCGCCGAGCACTCCCCCAACGCCGACCAGCCCCTGCGCACGGCCCAGGCCGTGGCCGACTTCTGGGACACCATCAACAGCGCTGACGCCTAGTACCGGCAGGGCACGGCTAGTACTGCGCCTGAAGGTGCTCCCAGAACCCGTCCCGCAGCGCCCGCCGCAGATCCGCCTGTCCTCGCAGCGAGTACTGGAGCAAGCCCTCCGCCTCCACGAGCAGATCCTGGTCCACCGACCCGGGAAGGTACGGATGCCCGGGCAGCAGCTCGACCAGCGACTCCCGTCCCCGCGCGGCGAGCCACTTCGCCGCGATCTGGGCGCCGACGAACCGGACGTCCTCCCGCGTCGGCCGGGCCCCCGCCGCCTCGTACGCGGCGGCCGTGCGCCGGGAGACGTACGGCTTGAAGAAGTCGAGGTCGAAGGTGCGCTGGCTGTCGACCTCCCAGAGCAGCGGCTCGGCCTGGTTACGGCCCTCGGGTGCCTCGATCCCCCACAGGTGCACCCGCGCCCCGTAGCCCTGCGCCGCCTCGACCGCCGACACCAGGTCCTCGTCCCCGCCGAGCAGGGCCGCGTCGCTGATGGCGCGGTGTCTGGCCAGGGACTCCAGATCGGTCCGGATCAGTGAATCGACGCCCTTTTGCTGGTTGTTGGCGTTGAGGTTGCCCAGCCGCACCTTCACATCGGGGAGTTCGGCGATCGACTGCTGCTCCGCGGTGTGGATGCGGCGCCGCGCGCCGTCGTACCAGTAGACCCGCAGCAGCCTGCTGTCCGCGAAGATCGTGCGCGCCCGGTCGATGAGCGCCTCGATCAGTCCCTCGGCGTCCAGATCGAAGGCCCGGCGATCCTCCGTCCCGGCGACCAGCCGCCCCGCGGCCGCGTACAGGTATCCCGCGTCGACGAAGATCGCGTGGGTCGAGGGCGTCTTCGCCACCTCGGCGAGCATGCGTTGCAGCAGCTCGTTGGTGCGGTCGATGCGGGCGGCGAGTGCGCCGAGGTCGTCGTTCATTGCCTACATTGTCCCGGCGGTCACGCTGCGAACACAACCGGTCCCGGTCGGTCCCCCCTTGATCACCGACCAGCCGTTTACCGGTCAGTATTTAGACACTGAAAAAATTTCGTTAGCGTAGGGAATGTTTGCGACGCGAAGCAGGTTGATACCCGTGTGACCAAGTAGTTCTCCTCAGGAGGATGACCAGACGAAGGGAGAAGCCAATGCGCTTCGAAATCATGCGACTCGACGAGTTCGACGGCACGCCCGTGGACAGCACCGTCGTGGACGCCGCCTCCGTCAACCGGATCGTTCAGCAGGCCGCAGCGACCGGCCAGCGGCTCTGGATCCGACCGGCCGAGACCACGGCCTCATAACAGGCGCGGATCACCGCAGTAGCTTCGAAGCCCCCGTACGGCACACGCCGTACGGGGGCTTCGCGCATCGAGAGCTTCCCGGCCATGGGGCTCAGCCGCCCTGGATCACCTGGGTGACCCCGTTGATGATCTGCTGCACGGCGATCGCCGACAGCATCATGCCCGCGAGCCGGGTCACCAGCACCACGCCGCCGTCCTTGATGACCCGGATGATCAGCAGCGAGTACCGCATCACGAGCCAGAGCACGACATGGATGGCGAGGATCGCCGACCACACCGAGACCTGCGTGGCGACGCTGCCGGCCTTCTGCACGGCGAGGATGACGGACACGATCGCGCCCGGCCCGGCCAGCAGCGGCATGCCCAGCGGGACCAGGGCGACATTGACGTCCTTGGTCTGCTTGGGCTCGTCCGTCTTGCCGGTGAGCAGGTCGAGCGCGATCAGCAGGAGCAGCAGCCCGCCCGCGATCATCAGCGCGGGGACGGAGACATGCAGATAGTCGAGGATCTGGTGGCCGAGGAGCCCGAACACCGCGATCACACCGCCCGCCACACAGACGGCCTGGAAGGCCATCCGCCGCTGCACCTTGGCCGGCCGGCCGGCGGTGAGCGCGAGGAAGATCGGGGTGATCCCGGGGGGATCCATGATGACGAACAGGGTCAGGAAGAGGGAGCCGAAGACGGCAACGTCGAACATGGGTGCCTTGCGGAGAAACGGAACGAACGGGACGCGAGCGTGCGGAGTGTGACGGGGTGAGCCTCAGACCCCGCCGGTCCCCGGCACGGGAAACGCCCCGGTGGCCCGCCGCGTGATCTCCCCGTACACCTCGGGGTCCGTCGTGTACTCGCCGAGCACACATGTCTTGCGGCTGCCGTGGTAGTCACTGGACCCGGTGACCAGCAGCCCCAGCTCCTTCGCCAGCCCGCGCAGTCGCGCCCGTGTGTCGGGGTCGTGGTCCATGTGGTCGACCTCGATGCCGTCGAGCCCGGCCGCGGCCAGCTCGGCGATGGCGGCCTCCGGCACCGTACGGCCCCGCTTGCTCGCGGCGGGGTGCGCGAACACCGTCACGCCGCCCGCGGCCGTGACCAGCCGGATCGCCTCGAAGGGGTCGGTCTCGTGCTTCTCCACGAAGGCCCGTCCGCCGTCGGCCAGCCAGTCCTCGGTGAAGGCGTCGCCCACGGTCGGTACGACCCCGAGCTCGACCAGCGCGGTGGCGACATGCGGCCGCCCGACCGAGCCGTCCCCGGCGATCCGCAGGACCTGCTCCCAGGTGACGGGCACGCCCAGCCCGTTGAGCTTGGCGACCATGCCCTGGGCCCGGGGCACCCGGTCGTCGCGCACGAGCTCCCGCTCGGCGAGCAGCGCGGGCTCCTCGGGATCGAAGAGGTAGGCCAGCATGTGCATGCTGATGCCGTCGATACGACAGGACAGCTCGGCGCCCGTGACGAGGGTGAGCCCCTCCGGCAGCGCGGCGATGGCCTCGGCGTACCCACGGGTGGTGTCGTGATCGGTGAGCGCAACGACGTCGAGCCCGGCCGCGGCGGCGTTACGCACCAGCTCGCCCGGCGTGTCCGTACCGTCGGAAGCGGTGGAGTGGGTGTGCAGATCGATACGCACGACGCGAACTCCAGTCGATGACGATACGGAAGGGACCGCTCAAGGATAACCGTATTTTCAACGACCCCTGTCACACCCGCACGCCACGAGCGCCCCCTACACTCGCCACCCCACAGGCACGGGGAAGCGCGCGACCGACCACGAACGACCCGCAGCCGCCGGACGAACGACACCCCCGCCCCCGGCGGGCGCTACGGCCCGAGCAAGCGCGGCGACAACGCTCCGCACGGCACCAGCTCCACCTCGGCCCCCGCGTCCCGCAGATCGGTCAGCACCAGCTCGTCGTACATCAACAACCCCGACTGCTCGGGCCACACCACGGCCCACAGCCACATCCCGAGCGCCTCTCCCGCGAACACGGCACGATCGTCGGGCGTACCCGACACATGCCACAGCGGCGTCGGACGCCCGGCGGCGAGAACCTTGGCCTGGGGTGGCTTCTCGACGTTCATGTACGGCCCCGGGTCCGGACCGTCGGTGCCGGCGTAGCGTGCGCCGAGGCCGACGCCGAGCTCCTCGGCGACCAGGATCAGCTCGCCCATGCCGCCGAGCGGGCCGGGTCCGGAGCAGGCCACGGCGGTCGCTCTGCCGCCACTGCGGTCGTCACCGGCGCTTGCCACCCCGGTGAACAGCCAGCCGATCGGCAGCGGCCACGGCATCCACACCGGCACCTGGGTACGGTGCACGACCACATCGAGGGCCTCGACGCTGGGCGGGATCACGGGCTGCACCGGATGCACGGTGCCGTGCACATCGCACTGCCAGGTGTCGGCGAAGAGACCGGGAGCCCTGACCCGGCCACCACACTTCGGGCAACTGGGTTCGCCCCTCATAGGCCCCCACGGTCCTACCCCTACTGCGTCACGTCAAGGACGATCACCCGTCCGGGCGGAACCGGTCCGGCAAACCCGGATCCCGTCAGAATATAGATGTAGCTTGCATTAATTAGCTTGGCTAACATATTCTGCAGGTCAGCCAACCACCTCAGTCCGGATTGGAGAACGGCATGGACCCCTTCGACGCGGGAGCGGGCGGCCTCCTACGGCAGCCGCGGGCCGTGTGGGCGACCGCCGGCGCGTCCGTCGTCGCCTTCATGGGCATCGGACTCGTCGACCCGATCCTGCCGTCCATCGCCGGCGGCCTGAACGCCACGGCCGGCCAGGTCTCCCTGCTCTTCACCTCGTACTTCCTCATCACCGCCGTGGCGATGCTGATCACCGGCTTCGTCTCCAGCCGCATCGGCGGCCGCAGGACCCTGCTGCTCGGCCTCGCGTTCGTGGTCGTCTTCGCCGGGCTCGCCGGCACCTCCGGATCGGTCGGCGAACTGGTCGGGTTCCGGGCGGGCTGGGGGCTCGGCAACGCGCTCTTCGTCTCCACCGCCCTCGCCGTCATCGTCGGCGCTGCGGCGGGAGGCAGCGCCGCGGCGATCCTCCTGTACGAGTCCGCCCTCGGCCTGGGCATGGCGTGCGGCCCGCTGCTGGGCGCGCTGCTGGGCGACGCCAGCTGGCGCTACCCGTTCTTCGGTACGGCCTTCCTGATGGCCGTCGGCTTCCTGTGCATCGCGGCGTTCCTGAAGGAGCAGCCCAAGCCGGCCCGCAAGACCTCGCTGCTGGACCCGATCAAGGCGCTCGGCCACGGCGGCCTGGCGTCCGCGGCCATCTCGGCGTTCTTCTACAACTACACGTTCTTCACCGTGCTGGCCTTCACACCCTTCGTGCTGAACATGAGCCCGTACCGGTCGGGCGCGGTGTTCTTCGCCTGGGGTGTGCTGCTCGCCGTGTTCTCGGTGATCGTGGCGCCGCGTCTGCAGAAGCGGTTCGGTTCGCTGAAGGTGCTCGGCGGCTCGCTGACGCTGCTCGCGGTGGACGTGCTGGTCCTCGGCTACGGCGACCACACCACCGCCGCCGTCTGCACGATCCTGTCCGGCGCTTTCATCGGCGTGAACAACACCGTCTACACGGAACTGGCCCTCGGCGTCTCGGACGCGCCGCGCCCGGTGGCAAGCGCGGGCTACAACTTCGTGCGCTGGTTCGCGGCGGCGGCCGCGCCCTACTTCGCGCCGAGGATCGAGGAGTGGACCGGCAGCCTCCGCATCCCGTTCGTGGTGGCGGCGGTGACGGCCGCGGCGGGCGCGCTCGTGGTCGTCGTACGGCGCAGGGCGCTCACGAACGAGGCCGAGGAGCTGGAGGCACGGCACGCTACCGAGGACAGTGTCACCGTGTTCGCCAACTGACGGTTTTCGGCCACCAGCTGGTGAGGTTACTCACTCCAGCGGGACGGACCTGCGGGCGGGATCCCGAAGGTCCGTCCCGTTCGAGAGCCAGCGCTCCTGGAGGGCCTGGGCGCCGTGCACGCGCTTCCAGGCCGCCTCGTTCGGGGTCATCGGGAGCAACGGCAGGAAGCGCACGGGATCGAGGGGCTCGTCGAGTTCCAGGTCCTCGACCAGGCCGCCCGGCTCGGCGACCAGGACCGTGGTGAACGGAGCGCCGGGCCACAGCGGTTCACCGACGTCCAGGGAGGCACCGGGGGCCACGATCACACCCTCGACCTGCGGGGACGCGGCGAGCACGGCGAGCGGACGGAGCACCTTGTCGGTGTCGGCGACCCCGGCGCGGACCGAGAGGACCAGCTCCGTGCGCGGGCCCTTGACCGGGTCGGCGACCATCGCGGTGGGGTCGTTCATGGGCTGCGCGGACATGCCGAGCGTGGCGTAGCGGACGATGTCGCCCTGCTGGAAACGGAGCACCTCGATGCGCTCCGTACCGAGAAAGGTGACCGCCGCGCGGGCGTCCGGTTCGCCGAGCGCGGTGCGCAACCGGGCCTCGACCAGGGGGAGAACATCAGCCATGCCGCGAGCATAGAACTCGTCAGTACCGGGCAAAGCAGCGCCTTGACACTTCAGTCGGCTGATACTCTTGCCCGGTGTTCGGGGCAGCATGCGGAAGCTTTGCGATCGAGTCCCGGCGCGGAGGTTGAGACTCCCCTACGGGGAACCCCGAACGGGGTATGGAACGTCCCTCACGAGGGACCGGCCGGAGGAGGTGGGGCTGTCATGGATCGAAGTCGACCGTGCAGTACCACTCGCTCTTCCCGCCGCTGATGTAGCTGATTCGGCTGTCCTCTCGCCGACCGCCGCCTTTCATGCTCGCGTCCTCACGCGGAAGAGCACTTCGTTTCGCTTTGCCTGATCGGTCCGATCTGAATCAGCAACGAAGCCCACATCACCGCGACGGTGCGGTGCTCCCCGCTTTGTGGACGTGCCAAACATCCTGAGGTCAGGACGTCCCCATTCCGGGCAGTTCCAACCGTGCCGCGGTCCTCCACGCTTCGTTGCCCGTCGCGAAGGAGCCTGCTCATGTCGATGATCCGCGACCTGCGTGCCGTCGTCCGCCCGTCCCGCGTCTCGCTGCGCAAGGACAACGGCGCGTACGACACCACCCGCGACCCCGCGACGCCCTCGGCCGTCGTCGACTGCGCCGTCTACCGGCACGGCGCCCGGGTCGAGACCCCGGGGGGCCTGACCCCGCACGAGGCGATGCGCCAGGTGCGCCGGGACGGCGGCTTCGTCTGGATCGGCCTGCACGAGCCGACCGAGGCCGAATTCTCCGGTATCGCAAGCGAGTTCGGGCTGCACCCGCTGGCCGTCGAGGACGCCGTGCAGGCTCACCAGCGCCCGAAGCTGGAGCGCTACGACGACTCCCTGTTCACCGTCTTCAAGACCATCCACTACGTCGAGCACGACGAACTCACCGCCAACAGCGAGATCGTCGAGACCGGCGAGGTCATGTGCTTCACCGGACGGGACTTCTTCATCACCGTCCGGCACGGCGGTCAGGGCTCGCTGCGCGCGCTGCGGCACCGCCTCCAGGACGACCCCGAGCTGCTCGCCAAGGGTCCGTCGGCCGTGCTGCACGCCATCGCCGACCATGTCGTCGACGGGTACGTCGCCGTCGCCGACGCGGTGCAGGACGACATCGACGAGGTGGAGACGGAGGTCTTCTCGCCGGGGCGCAAGGGCACGCCGCGCGGTACCGACGCGGGGCGGATCTACCAACTCAAGCGCGAGGTGCTGGAGTTCAAGCGCGCGGTGTCGCCACTGCTGCGTCCCATGCAGCTGCTGAGCGAGCGTCCGATGCGGCTGATCGACCCGGACATCCAGAAGTACTTCCGCGACGTCGCCGACCATGTCGCGCGCGTGCACGAGCAGGTCATCGGCTTCGACGAGCTGCTCAACTCGATCCTCCAGGCCAACCTCGCGCAGGCGTCCGTCGCCCAGAACGAGGACATGCGGAAGATCACGTCGTGGGCCGCGATCATCGCCGTACCGACGATGGTGTGCGGTGTGTACGGCATGAACTTCGACTACATGCCGGAGACGCACTGGAAGTACGGCTACCCGGTGATCATGAGCATCACGGTCACCATCTGTCTGGGCATCCACCGCACGCTGAAGCGGAACGGCTGGCTCTGACCGGGCCGGATGCGTGCGGACGGCCCCGACCGGCCTTGGCACGGCTGGATAGTCTTGGGCCATGACAAGCGAGCTGCTCGACCAGGCCCTCGTCGAGGAGGCCACGAAGAAGTCCGGCCTCATCTGGGTCAAGGGGCCCGGTCACCCGGCCCGAGCACTGTGGCACGTGTGGCACGAGGGTGCGGCGTGTGTCGTCGGCGACGGTCCGGGCGAGCAGCCGCTGCCGGGACTCACGGACGGCGCCACGGCCGAGGTGACGGTCCGCAGCAAGGACAAGGGCGGCCGGCTGGTCTCCTGGTCGGCGAAGGTCGTCGAACTCACCTCGGGCTCCGAGCAGTGGGAGGCGACGGTCGCCGAGCTGAAGGGCAAGCGCCTCAACGCGCCCGACGGCGAGGCCATGCCGTCCCGCTGGGCGAGCGAGTGCCGGGTGCTGCGCCTGGAGCCGACGGGCACCAGGGCCGCATTGCCGGACGGCTCCCTGGCCGAGGCCCCGCTGCCCTCCCCGGCGACGACCCGCCAGCCGATCCCGGCGGGGCTGCCGCGTCTGCTGCTCAAGAAGAAACGGCGCCGCTAGGCGGTCACGACGTCGGCAGCTGCTTGCCGTAGTCCACTGTGTCGCCCTTGCTGGGCTTCTCCAGCGGGAAGTCGTCCCCCCAGGACGCGAAGGTCAGCGTGCCCGCGCCGCCCCCCCGGGTCAGGCGCAGGGGGTACGGCGTGCCCTCCAGGGAGACGTCGAGGGTGCCGCCGGAGCCCTTGTCGCCGGTGATGCGGATGGTGCGGGTGCCCTCCTGCTCGTGGTGGCCGTCGGTGGCCAGCGCGCCGTGCAGGGTCAGCAGGCCGTCGAGGAGCACGTCCTTGTCGGTGAAGCCGCTGAACTTCTTGTACGCCGGGTCGCCCTGCGGCACCTTCACATACTTGCCGCTCAGCTTGTCCACGGCCGCGGCATCCGCCTTGCCGTCGCCGCCCGCGTCGCTCCAGAACCCGGCGTCGGCCTTCAGATACAGCTGCTCACCGATCCGCAGCAGCTGGAACGTCGACCCCTGCGCGGTGACCGACCCCGCCGCGCCCTCGGACTTCAGCCGCATGTCCAGCTTGTAGGTACGCCCGCTGGTCACCACGTTCCCGGACAGGCGCACCGCCTCGGCGGACTCGGCGGCCGCACGGGTCTTGCGCTGGATCTCGGCGGCCGGCAGCTTCCCGACCCCGTTGGTGCCCTCGTCCGGGTCCTCGCTGCATCCGGTCAGTCCCGTTCCCGACACGACCAGGGCGCACATGGCGGTCACCAGCGCGGCCCGGCGCGTACGACCCTGGGGAATCGCAGTCACAGGTGGGGCTGCCTTTCTGTCGTGGGACCTGAGCGGCGTACGGCAGCGTACCGGCACGTCACCCGCCGGGCGGAGCCAGTCCGTCCGGACCTCTCACCAGGGCGTATCGGATCCGGACGGGCTAGCCTGAAGCCCACCCGAGCGGGCAATTCGGATATGCCGCACGGCCAGCGCACCCGCGACAGCAACACCGCACACCCCGGACGCAAAGGAGCCTCAGCCATGGCAGCCGGCGCTCCCCGGATCTTCGTCTCGCATCTCGCCGGCATCGCCGCCTTCGATCCGAACGGCGACCAGGTGGGGCGCGTCCGCGATCTGGTCGTCATGCTCCGCGTCGGCCGACGCCCCCCGCGGGTGCTCGGCCTCGTCGTCGAACTGTCCACCCGGCGCCGCATCTTCCTGCCCATGACCCGCGTCACCAGCGTCGAGTCGGGCCAGGTCATCACCACCGGCGTGCTCAACGTCCGCCGCTTCGAGCAGCGTCCCACCGAGCGCCTCGTCTTCGGCGAGCTCCTCGACCGGCGCGTCACCCTCGTCGAGACCGGCGAGGAGGTCACTGTCCTCGATCTGTCGGTCGTGCAGTTGCCGGCGCGCCGGGACTGGGAGATCGACAAGGTGTTCGTACGCAAGGGCGGCAGGAGCGGCGCCTTCCGGCGGGCCAGGGGCGAGTCGCTGACCGTCGAGTGGTCCGCCGTCACCGGGTTCTCCCTGGAGGAGCAGGGCCAGGGCGCCGAGAGCCTGCTCGCCACCTTCGAGCAGTTGCGCCCCGCCGACCTCGCCAACGTCCTGCACCACCTCTCCCCCAAGCGCCGCGCCGAGGTCGCCGCCGCCCTCGACGACGACCGCCTGGCCGACGTGCTCGAGGAGCTCCCCGAGGACGACCAGATCGAGATCCTCGGCAAGCTGAAGGACGACCGCGCCGCCGACGTCCTGGAGGCCATGGACCCGGACGACGCCGCCGACCTGCTCGGCGAGCTCCCGACGGACGAGCGGGAGCGGCTGCTGAGCCTGATGCAGCCCGCCGACGCGGCCGACATGCGCCGCCTGATGGCGTACGAGGAGCACACGGCCGGCGGTCTGATGACGACCGAGCCGATCATCCTGCGCCCCGACGCCACCGTCGCCGACGCCCTCGCCCGCGTCCGCAACCCCGACCTGTCCCCCGCCCTCGCCGCCCAGGTCTACGTCTGCCGCCCGCCCGACGAGACACCCACCGGCAAGTACCTCGGCACGGTCCACTTCCAGCGCCTGCTGCGCGACCCTCCGTACACCCTGGTCAGCGCGCTGCTCGACGAAGCCCTGGAGGCACTGGAGCCGGACGCCGCACTGCCGGTCGTCGCAGGGTTCTTCGCGACGTACGACATGGTCGCGGCGCCCGTCGTGGACGACTCGGGGTCGCTGCTGGGCGTGGTGACCGTGGACGACGTACTGGACCACATGCTGCCCGACGACTGGCGGGAGACGGAGTTCCGCCTGGACGAGGAGACTGGCGAGCGCATGGACGAGGGCGTCGGCGAGGGGGGGTCGGGGCATGGCTCCTGAGCGTGAGAGCACGCGCGAGCGCACGGTGTCGGGCGCCACCGCGGCCTCCCGGGCGCCTCGCGCGCGCCTCGACCAACCCCGCCCGCCGCGCCGCCGGATCCTGCCCGAGTGGGACCCGGAGGCCTTCGGACGGCTCTCGGAGCGTGTCGCCCGCTTCATCGGCACCGGGCGGTTCCTCGTCTGGATGACGGTCGTGATCATCGTGTGGGTGCTGTGGAACATCGCCGCACCGAGCGACCTGCGCTGGGACGAGTACCCGTTCATCTTCCTGACCCTGGTCCTGTCCCTGCAGGCCTCCTACGCCGCCCCGCTGATCCTGCTCGCGCAGAACCGGCAGGACGACCGCGACCGGGTCAACCTCGAACAGGACCGCAAGCAGAACGAGCGGTCCATCGCCGACACCGAGTACCTGACCCGCGAGATCGCCGCCCTGCGCATCGGCCTGGGCGAGGTCGCCACCCGTGACTGGATGCGCTCGGAACTGCAGGACCTGACGAAGGAGCTGGAGGAGCGGCACAACGGTCACCGCGAGCACGGGGTATTCCCGGCAGATCGGTCTCGCGGACGTGACGTAGACGACCGCTGACGGGCTTACCGGGGCATGGCCACCGAGCCGTACCATCGTCCTTATGGCTACGGAAGACGCGGTGCGCGAGGCACTGGCGACGGTGAACGACCCCGAGATCAACCGCCCCATCACCGAACTGGGGATGGTCAAGTCGGTGGAGATCGGTGCGGACGGTGCGGTCGCGGTCACCGTGTACCTGACGGTCTCCGGCTGCCCGATGCGGGAGACGATCACGCAGCGCGTGACGGACGCGGTCTCCCGGGTCGACGGCGTCACCCGCGTCGACGTCACGCTCGACGTGATGAGCGACGAGCAGCGCAAGGAGCTGGCGAACGCCCTGCGCGGCGGCACCGCCGAGCGCGAGGTCCCCTTCGCCAAGCCGGGCTCGCTGACCCGCGTGTACGCGGTCGCGTCCGGCAAGGGCGGCGTCGGCAAGTCGTCCGTGACGGTCAACCTGGCCGCGGCGATGGCGGCCGACGGCCTCAAGGTGGGCGTCGTCGACGCCGACATCTACGGCCACAGCGTGCCGCGCATGCTGGGCGCGGACGGGCGTCCGACCCAGGTCGAGAACATGATCATGCCGCCGTCCGCGAACGGCGTGAAGGTCATCTCCATCGGCATGTTCACGCCGGGCAACGCCCCGGTGGTCTGGCGCGGTCCGATGCTGCACCGCGCGCTCCAGCAGTTCCTCGCGGACGTGTACTGGGGCGACCTGGACGTCCTGCTCCTCGACCTGCCGCCCGGCACCGGCGACATCGCGATCTCCGTCGCCCAGCTGGTCCCGAACGCCGAGATCCTGGTCGTCACGACCCCGCAGCAGGCCGCGGCCGAGGTCGCCGAGCGGGCCGGCTCCATCGCCGTCCAGACCCATCAGAAGATCGTCGGCGTGGTCGAGAACATGTCGGGCCTGCCCTGTCCGCACTGCGGCGAGATGGTCGACGTCTTCGGCACGGGCGGCGGCCAGGTCGTCGCGGACGGCCTCACCCGCACGACCGGCGCGAACGTCCCGGTCCTCGGCAACATCCCCATCGACGTCCGCCTCCGCGAGGGCGGCGACGAGGGCAAGCCGGTGGTCCTGACGGATCCGGACAGCCCGGCGGGGTCCGCGCTGCGCGCGATCGCGGGGAAGCTCGGAGGACGGCAGCGGGGTCTGTCGGGACTGTCGCTGGGGATCACGCCGAAGAACAAGTTCTGACACGCCCCCAGCCCTACGTCGAAGGGGCGCCGCACCACGTGCGGCGCCCCTTTGTCATGCGTAGGCGGCGATGTCCTTGATCATGGCGAAGCCGAGACCGTACGCGCTCATGCCTCTCCCGTACGCCCCCACATGGACCCCGGTCTGAGTGGACCCGGCCAGCACCCAGCCGAACTCCGACTCCCGGTAGTGGAAGGGCGTGGGCACCCCGTCCACCGGCAGGGACAGGGTCGACCAGTCCGGACCGGCCAGGTCGTCCGCGAGGGCCCACGCCGTCTCGGTCTGCTGCTCCAGCCAGTCGTCGCGGAGCGTGTGGTCCATCTGTCCCGGCCAGGTGAACGACAGCAGCCCCACCCCTGCGAGCCACGCCGCCGAGGACACCGACGTGGCCTCGAGCAGCCCCGTACCGTCGGCGCTCCGCCGGGACGGATTCGCCGCGACGGTCACCACGACCGCGAACTTCTGCCGGTCCTCCGTCCCCTCATGCCGTACGGAGGGCTCGTCGCCGTGCCCGATCGATCCGTGTTCCACGGCGCCGTCGGCCGCCGTCCCGACCTGCATCAGCCAGCGCGGCCCCGTGAACGCCTCGTCGAGGCCGTACCACGGGAAGGGCGCCAGCAGGTAGCCGTCGACCGTGTGCCGGGCAGAGGGGACCTGCTGTCCGCTCTCCGCGGCCGGTTCCTGCGCGACTGCGCGACTCGTCGTATGACTCGTCGTGTCCATGTGCCCGGACGCCTCCTCGCTCTCGCCGGACCAGCCCGGCCCGCCCCCCTTCGGGCGTACTCGTCCGGTCCGCACAACAACTCGGCAGCATAGCCACACCGCTCTGGGCGGCCGGGAAACCGCCCGGCGCGTGGAGCGCGCAGACGGCAGGTTCAGGCCGTGCGCGACCCGGGCGGAGTATGAGAAGCGTCACGTATGAGCGGCGCCCGCTCCCCTGTTCGTACGACTCAGGTGGCGTCCGCGTCGTAGGGCGGGCGCTCCTCGCGGGGGCCCTCGGGCTTCTTCGTCATGTCGATGCTGCCGCCGGAGGACGCGGCGGAGCCGGAGGGGGACGACGACTCCGAGTCACGTCCGTGGACGGAGTCGGTGACCTCGGCCATCTCCTTCTTCAGGTCGAAGCCGTTACGGATCTCCTTCAGCCCCAGGTCGTCGTTGTCCAGCTGCTTGCGGATGAACGTCTTGGGGTTGAGGTCCTCGAACTCGAAGTCCTTGAACTCCGGGCCCAGTTCCTGCCGGATGTCCTGCTTGGCGCTCTCCGAGAACTCGCGGATCTTGCGGATCGTCCGCGTGACGTCCTGGATGAGCTTCGGGAGCTTGTCCGGACCGAAGACGAGCACGGCGAGGACAACGAGCGTCACCAGCTCGAGCGGTCCTATGTCATTGAACACCTGAAGCTCCTTGCGATGTCCTCGGTCCTCGGCCCTCGGCCCTCGGCGGTCTGGGTGGTTCCGTGGTCCGGGCCGGATCCACGGTACCCGGCGATCCGCTACGACCGGTACTGTCCCGAGGCCTCCGAATGCGGGTGGGCGTGCGGTTTTCCGGGTTGTTTGCCTTGTCAGGGCCCGTGCGGGGTGGTGACACGGGCCACGTTGAGAGGTTTCTGTGAGTCTCGGTCCCCGGTCGTTCCCCGCTCGGTTCGCGCTCAGTCCCCGCTGGACGAGCCCAGCGTCAGGGAGATCGTGACCTCCTTGCCGCCGCGCTCCAGGGTCAGTTCGAGCCGGTCGCCGGGGCGGTGGGCGCGGGTCTTGACGATGAGTTCCTCGCCGGAGTGGACACGCTGTCCGTCGACCTCGGTGATGAGGTCGCCCGGCTTGATGCCGGCCTTGTCGCCGGGACCGCCCTCGGTGACCGCGGGGCCACCGTCGCTGCCCTTGGTGCCGACCCGGGCGCCGTCGCCGGCGTAGTCCATGTCGAGGGTGACGCCGATGACCGGGTGGGTCGCCCTGCCGGTGTTGATCAGCTCCTCGGCGACACGCCTGGCCTGGTTGACCGGGATGGCGAAGCCGAGGCCTATGGAGCCGGCCTGGCCGCCGTCGAGCTCGGAGCCGCTGTCGGCGGAACGGATCGCGGAGTTGATGCCCACGACCCGGCCCTGGGCGTCGAGGAGGGGGCCGCCGGAGTTCCCCGGGTTGATGGGGGCGTCGGTCTGCAACGCGTCCACGTACGACACGTCGCTCCCGTCGCTCTCGCCGCCGGCCGTGATGGGCCGCTCCTTGGCGCTGATGATGCCGGAGGTGACGGTGCCCTCCAGGTCGAAGGGTGCGCCGATGGCGACGACGGGGTCACCGACCTGGATGTTGTCGGAGTTGCCGAGCGGCAGGGGTGTGAGCCCGCTGACACGGCTGACCTTCACGACGGCGAGGTCGTAGCCTGCGTCCCGTCCGACGACGGTGGCCTTGGCGGTGTCACCGCTGTGGAAGGTCACCGATATCTCGCCGTCGTCGCCGGCCGGTTCGACGACGTGGTTGTTCGTGAGGATGTGCCCGCGGTCGTCGAGCACGAACCCGGTGCCGGTGCCCTGCTCCTCGCTGCCGCTGACATGCAGCGTCACGACACTGGGCAGGGCACGCGCGGCGATCCCGGCGACACTGTCCGGCGCCCGCCCGCTGGACTCGGCGCCGGCCTGCGGCAGCTCCACGTCCCCCACACCGCCGTTGCGTTCCAGATACGCCCCCACGACACCACCGACGCCCCCCGACACCAGCGCGAGCAGCAGCGCTCCGACGAGAAGCACCTTCTTGGCCCGCTTACGCCGCTGCTGCCGGCTGGCGACAGCGGCGCCGTTCTGCTGGAGGGGGGCGGCGGGGAGGGGCGCGGGCTGGGCCCAGGGGTCGTAGTTCTGCCAGGGGTTGGTGGGGGGTGGGGTGTCGGTGGGGTGAGGGGTGGTGGGGTGGGGGGTGATGGGGGGTGCGGGTGTCGGCTGGGCGGGGATGGCCGGGGTTGCGGCGCCGTGCACCGAAGGTGACTCCTGGGCGGGCATGCCCGGGGGCGACGCCGGGACGGAACCGGTTGGGGCCACCGGGGCCGACGCGGGAGCGGGGACACCGACAGCCTGAGCGGCGGCGAGGGCGGGGGCGGACACGCCGACGGCCGGGACCGGGGCTGCGGCCGAGGGCACGGGCGCAGGGTGCGCCGGAGCCTGAGCGCCCTGCGCCGGGGCGGGCGAAGCGGGCGGGGACGGCATCGGTGCGGCGGTCCCGTGCGCGGGCGTCGTCGCCGGGTGCTGGACCGGCGGGGCGGGAGCCCAGGGGCCGGGCTCGCCGTAGGGCGGGGTGCTGTAGGGGTCGGGGTCGTGCAGGGGCTTGGGGCGCTCATCCGCGGGGTCCTCGGGAGCCGAGGCTGCCCCGTCGGCAGACTCCGCGATCACGGCACCGGCATCCTCGGCGGGCCGCTCCAACTCGAAGTCGCCGTCAGCGGATACCGCCCCACCGCCGCTCGCGGCAGGCGGCAGCTCGAAGTCGCCGCCACCAGAAGCAGGCCGAAGCTCGAAGTCACCGTCCGCCGAAGCCGCACCGTCGCCGGCCGCGCTCGCCACCGGCCGCGCCAGCTCGAAGTCACCGTCCGCGTAGGCAGCGGCGCCCCGCTCACCGGCACTTGCCGACGCCATGTCCGAAACACCCGGCGCCGTCTCCTGCGGCCGAGACCGGCTCCACCACTTCGCCTTCGCGGGCTTCCCCTCGTTCATGCTCTGCTTCCTACTCGCTGCTGACCGTGGCTCGAGTAGGACGCCTCGCTCGGTGCCGCGTCCGCACGGACACGGCCGGAGTCCGGCTGGGCAGCCTGCGTGGAGCGGCCGTCGATCGGCCGTGGTTCCCTGGCACGCCTCCGAGGAACCGCCAGGCCGAACGCCTACTCAACTCTGCGCTGTCGCGCTCGACTTCCCTCGGGAAACCGGCGACTTCGTGCTACCTCCCCCACCTGCACGCGGCGACAACGGCGACCGCGGTTCGTCCACTGCGCGCCCGGCCGACAGGCACGGCGCGCGGCCCACCCCGGATTCAATCAGGTTCGTGGGCCGCTGCGCAGAGGCTGGTCAGCGGTCGCTGGCCGAAGAGGCGGAGGAGGACGACGTCGCGTCGGGGACGGGTGCGGCGAGCAGGCCCGGAGTCGCCGTGGTCACGGTGTCCTTGGACCACGTGGTCAGGGTGAGGGGCGGGGTCGCGCTGAGCGGACGTATCAGCGGGGACATGGCTGCCGCGCCGGCCACCACGGGCGCCGTCAGGGTGTGCATCTCCTGGTCGGCGGGCTGGGCCGGCATTCCGGGCAGAAGCGGGGCCGACACCTTGGTTGATGCCGTCGGGGTGTCGAGCGAGCGCTGGCCCTGTCCCTGTGCGAGCAGCGGGCCGGGTCCGCGGCGGCGCTGGTTCTCGGGTGCCGTGGTGGTGCCGGAGCCCTGGGTCCGCGCCGGCGTCACATTGCTGCCGGACCCGGAGCCGCCGCGCGCCTCCGCGTCGGTCGGGGCGGTCGTCGTGACACCGCCCAGTGCGATGGCGGCCAGCGACACCGCGCCCGCCGCGACGAACGCGAACCGCAGGCGCGACGACGCGGAGCGGTCGGCGTCATGACGGCCCACGGGGTGGGTCCGGAAGCCGCCGTCCGAGCCGGGGAGCGCCGGGACGTGCGAGCGTGCCGGGACGTATCCGAACTCGAAGCGGTCGCTGCGCTTCACGCCGAAGACGCCGGTGGCGCCGGGCCGTCCCGACAGTCCGCCGAATCCTCCCCCGCCCAGCGGCGAGCCGCCGCCGTCCAGGTCACCTCCCCCGGGGAGCCCCTGAAGGCGGGCCAGGAAACTCTCGGAGGGAGGCGGCGGGGCCGCCTCCGCGAAGACGTTCTTCAGCCGGCGCTGGGCGTCGACCTCGGACTTGCACTTGGCGCAGGTCGCCAGGTGCGCCAGGACGCGCTCACGCGTCTCATGACCGAGCTCTCCGTCGACGAGGGCGGAGAGTCGGTCGCCAAGATGCTGCTCGGCCAGGAGCCGTTCGGCGGGGTTGGGTCGGGTGCCACTCACGCGGTCGTGCCCCCTCCCCCCAGCGCGGCCACACGCGGCACGAAGGAGCGGCGCTCGGCGCGCGCCTCCGGCGAGCGGTGGGCGAGGGCCTTGCGCAGCTGCGAGCGGCCTCGGTGGATACGGGACCGGACGGTGCCGAGCTTGACGCCCAGGGTCGCGGCGATCTCCTCGTACGACAGTCCTTCGATGTCGCACAGGACGACCGCGGCGCGGAACTCGGGCGCGAGGGTGTCGAGGGCCTGCTGGACGTCCGCGTCGAAGTGCGCGTCGTTGAAGACCTGCTGGGGTGAGGGCTCCTTGCTGGGCAGCCGCTCGGCGGCGTCCTCGCCCAGCGCGTCGAATCGGATGCGCTGCTTGCGGCGGACCATGTCCAGGAAGAGGTTGGTGGTGATGCGGTGCAGCCAGCCCTCGAAGGTGCCCGGCGTGTACGTCGACAGGGAGCGGAAGACGCGGACGAAGACCTCCTGGGTGAGGTCCTCGGCGTCGTGCTGGTTGCCGGTGAGGCGGTACGCCAGTCGGTAGACGCGGCCGCTGTGCGTGCTGACGATCTCCTCCCAGGTGGGCGGAGTCCACGCCTGCCCGTCCGCGTCGGTGGAGAAGGTCGCGGTCTGGGCGTAGTCGCCGGCGTGGCTGTGGTCAGCGGTGTCGTTCACGGATTTCGGCCTGCCCGCCGATCCGAGGAAGCGCCGCAGCACTCCTCCCCGATCCACAGGCGCAGCCGCACCTCCCCTGTCGGCTCTGGTGGTGTCCAGTGGAGCCCCTACCATAGCCACCTCGCCCGTTAGCTCCGGATAAGCGGTTTTACGAGAATTTGATCTGGGCTGACACGGCTGGTGCGCCTGCGTCAGCACTTGCTCGCGGCCTTGCTCGTCGTCGTGATCCAACTGTGTCCCCCCGCTCGTCTTCCCACCCCTCTAAACGCGCGGTCCCATCTGCGGGTTCCCGGCCGCAACGGATACAGTCACGCCGAGGCAACCACGGGGACAGGAGAGGGCCATTACCGGCAACCGGCAGACGAGCTGGGCGTTCGCCGACGCCTACGTCGCCGAGGACGAAGTCCTGCGCTGGGCCCGGGACCGGGCCCGTGAGGCGGGGCTGCGCTCGGTGTCGCCCGGCACGGGCGCCGCGCTGCGATTGCTGGCCGCCTCCGTGGACGCGAAGGCGGTGGCGGAGATCGGCACCGGCACCGGCGTCTCCGGTATCCATCTTCTGCACGGCATGCGCGCCGACGGCGTCCTGACCACCGTCGACCCCGAGCCCGAGCACCAGCAGTTCGCCCGGCAGGCCTTCCGCGCCTCCGGCTTCGCCAGCAACCGCGCCCGCTTCATCCCGGGCCGCGCCCTGGACGTCCTGCCCCGTCTCGCGGACGCGGGATACGACCTCGTCTTCTGTGACGGCGACCGGCTGGAGTTCCTCGACTATCTCGCTGAATCGTTGCGCCTGCTGCGTCCGGGTGGCCTCGTCGTCTTCGAGGGCGTCTTCACCAACGGCCGCACGGTCGACTCGGGCCCACAGCCCACCGAGGTCATACGCATCCGGGAGCTGCTGCGCGCGGTGCGCGAGAGCCAGGAGCTGGTGCCGTCGCTGCTGCCGGTGGGGGACGGGCTGCTGTGCGCGGTCAAGCGCTGAGCACCTGAGGGGCCGTACGTCACTGACGTACCGCGGACGCAGCGGCCCCGGCACCTTGTGCGATGCCGGGGCCGCCGAAAAGGTAGGGTCGCTGCCGCGTCAGCCGACGACCTTCTTGAGGGCGTCGCCGAGCGCGTCGGCCTCGTCAGGGGTCAGCTCGACGACGAGCCGACCGCCGCCTTCGAGCGGAACGCGCATGACGATGCCCCGCCCCTCCTTGGTCACCTCGAGCGGGCCATCGCCCGTCCGCGGCTTCATGGCCGCCATGCTCGTTCCCCTTCCTGAAACCAGCTCATAGTCAAAGCCGACGGCCCCATGGAGGGCACGCGCGTCTGGCATGACCCGCGACACCGGCATCGAACACATTGCTTCCAAGCCATTATCCCGCATCTCAGGACCCGATGACCAACATCAGTCGGCATCGCTTGGGCAACGCACGCGAGCAAAACCACTCAATTCGGCGATGTGACTGCGATACTGCGCCACCGCACACACTTCGGCCGAACGGAATCGGTCGCGAATTCTTTGACGCAGGTCACACGTCCGGTCAGGGCCGTTGTCCGTGATCTCCGCCATGCTGTCCTCAGACAGGCGCGTACCGACCGGTACGCCCTAGCCGCGAACACCGGAGGGGATACGCCATGGCCGACACCGTGCTCTACGAGGTGAGCGACGGTCTCGCGACGATCACGCTGAACCGCCCCGAGGCGATGAACGCGCTGAACATCGCGTCCAAGGTCGCCCTGCGGGACGCGGTCCAGGCCGCGGCGGGGGACGACGCCGTACGGGCCGTGCTGCTGACGGCGGCCGGGGAGCGGGCGTTCTGCGTGGGGCAGGACCTGAAGGAGCACATCGGGCTGCTGACCGCCGACCGGGAGACCGGGTCGGGGCAGACCATGAGCACGGTGCGGGAGCACTACAACCCGATCGTGCGGGCGCTGGCCGGGATGGCGAAGCCGGTGGTGGCGGGGGTGAACGGGGTCGCGGCCGGGGCCGGCTTCGGGTTCGCGCTGGCCGCGGACTACCGGGTGGTGGCGGACACGGCGGCCTTCAACACGTCGTTCGCCGGGGTGGCGCTGACCGCGGACTCCGGGATCTCGTGGACACTGCCGCGGGTGGTGGGCCCCGGGCGTGCCGCTGACCTGCTGCTCTTCCCGAGGAACATCAAGGCGCAGGAGGCGTACGAGCTGGGGATCGCGAACCGGCTGGTGCCGGGCGCGGAACTGCGGGCCGAGGCGGAGAAGGTGGCGCGGGCGTTGGCCGAGGGGCCGACGGTGGCGTACGGGGCGATCAAGGAGGCGGTGGCGTACGGGCTGTCGCACTCTCTTGAGGAGACCTTGGAGAAGGAGGACGAGCTGCAGACTCGGGCGGGGTCGTCCGAGGATCATGCGATCGCTGTGCAGGCCTTCGTCAACAAGGAGAAGCCGAAGTATCTGGGCCGATGAGCTCGGGGCGGTCGCACCGAGGGCCGCGGGTTCACGGTCGTTGATCGCGCCCCGCGGCGGAGCCGCAGATCGATACAGTCCCGCGCCCCTTAAGGGGCGCTCCTGGCGACGCACACCTGCAAGTGATCGTCGACCAGACCGCACGCCTGCATCAGGGCGTAGGCCGTCGTGGGTCCGACGAATCGCAGGCCCCGCTTCTTGAGGGCTTTGGACAGGGCCGTCGATTCCGGGGTGACCGCCGGGACGTCCGCCAAGGTCTTCGGGACCGGGCGGGTGACGGGATCCGGGGCGTGGGACCAGATCAGGTCGTCCAGCTCGCCCGGGGTCCAGTCGGCCAGCACGCGCGCGTTGGCGAGAGTCGCGTCGATCTTGGCTCGGTTGCGGATGATCCCCGGGTCGGCGAGGAGGCGGTCGCGGTCGTCGTCGGTGAAGGCGGCGACCTTCGCGATCTTGAACTCGGCGAAGGCGGCGCGGAAGCCCTCGCGGCGGCGCAGGATCGTGATCCAGGACAGGCCGGACTGGAAGGCCTCCAGGCTGAGGCGTTCGTACAGCGCCTCGTCGCCGTGGACCGGGCGGCCCCACTCCTCGTCGTGGTAGGTCACATAGTCCGGGGTGGACAGGGCCCACGGGCAGCGCAGGGCGCCGTCCGGACCCGCGATGGCCGAGCCGTCGCTCATTGCTGGTCCTCCTGAGCGGGCTTGTCCATGGACACATGGCCGCCGGCCGTTGCCTGCGCTCCGGACAGCGCGGATTCCAGGTCGGCGATACGGGCGTCACGCTCGGCGAGCTCGGCGCCGAGGCGGCTGAGGGCGTCGTCGACGTCGGCCATGCGGTAGCCGCGGGCGGCGAGCGGGAAGCGGAGGGTCTCGATGTCGGCGCGGTCGACGGGGCGGTCCGGCGGCAGCGGGTCGTGAAGGCGCTCTGGCGCGGCCTCGGGCAGCGGGCCGTCGCCCTCGCCGCCGCCCACCACGGCGAGTGTCACCGCGGCGACCACGACGGCCAGCGCGACGACCAGGAACAGGAACATGACCATCGCTGTGGCCCCCACGGTCGGTTGATGCGTGCGGTCGAGTGTCTCAGTGTCCGATCGTGCCATGCGACTCTGACAGTTAGGGTCGCAGGCGGCCGAAGGCCGAGGTCTTGCCAGGACGTACTAGGAGAGGTCACAGGGGATGCTCAGGCTGGGAACGCGCGAATTCGACGCGCACGAGCCGGTGATCATGGCGATCGTGAACCGGACCCCGGACTCCTTCTACGACCAAGGGGCGACGTTCCGCGACGAGCCGGCCCTCGCGCGCGTGGAGCAGGCGGTGGCGGAGGGGGCGGCCATCGTCGACATCGGCGGGGTCAAGGCCGGGCCGGGGGAAGAGGTGACCGCCGAGGAGGAGGCACGGCGGACGGTCGGGTTCGTGGCCGAGGTGCGGCGGCGGTTTCCCGATGTCGTGATCAGCGTGGACACCTGGCGGGCCGAGGTGGGTGCGGCGGTGTGCGAGGCGGGGGCGGATCTGCTGAACGACGCGTGGGGTGGGGTGGATCCGGGGCTGGCGGAGGTCGCCGCTCGGTACGGGGTGGGGCTGGTGTGTACGCATGCCGGGGGTGCGGAGCCTCGGACCCGGCCGCATCGGGTGACGTACGACGACGTCATGGCGGACATTCTGCGGGTGACCGTGGGGCTGGCCGAGCGGGCGGCGGCGCTGGGGGTGCCTCGGGAGTCGATCATGATCGATCCGGGGCATGACTTCGGGAAGAGCACACGGCACAGTCTTGAGGCGACTCGGCGGCTCGGGGAGATGGTGGAGACGGGGTGGCCGGTGTTGGTGTCGCTGTCCAACAAGGACTTTGTCGGGGAGACGCTGGACCGGCCGCTGAAGGAGCGGGTGGTGGGGACGTTGGCCACGACTGCGGTGTCGGCGTGGTTGGGGGCGCAGGTGTATCGGGTGCATGAGGTGGCGGAGACGCGGCAGGTGCTGGACATGGTGGCGTCGATCGCGGGGCATCGGCCGCCGGCGGTGGCTCGGCGGGGGTTGGCGTAGAGCCCTTTTCCTCGCCCCCGCCGCCCCTACCCGTCCCATCCCTGGGGGCTGCCGCCCCCCCGGACCCCCGCTGTCGGCCCTGAAGGGGCCTCGTCCTCAAACGACGGACGGGCTGAAATGCCGCTTGAGAGACCGGGGTCCAGGGGGCGGAGCCCTCTGGACCCCGCCGCCCCCGGCCCAAGCCGCGTGCTAGCGCCCCGCCTCCTTCGACACCAGGGCCACCGCCTCGTCCACATCGTCCGTGACGTGGAAGAGCATCAGGTCCTTCTCCGCCGCCTTGCCCTGGGCCACCAGCGTGTTTCTCAGCCAGTCGACCAGGCCGCCCCAGTACTCGCTGCCGAACAGGACGATCGGGAAGCGGGTGACCTTCTGGGTCTGGACCAGCGTGAGGGCCTCGAAGAGTTCGTCGAGGGTGCCGAGGCCGCCGGGCAGGACCACGAAGCCCTGGGCGTACTTGACGAACATCATCTTGCGGACGAAGAAGTACCGGAAGTTCAGGCCGATGTCGACGTACGGGTTGAGCCCCTGCTCGAAGGGCAGCTCGATGCCGAGGCCGACCGAGATGCCCTTCGCCTCGCAGGCACCCTTGTTCGCCGCCTCCATGGCGCCGGGGCCACCGCCGGTGATCACCGCGAACCCCGCCTCGACCAGCCCTCGGCCGAGGCGTACTCCGGCCTCGTACTCGGGGGAGTCGACCGCTGTGCGCGCCGAGCCGAACACGCTGATCGCCGCCGGGAGTTCGGCGAGCGTGCCGAAGCCCTCGATGAACTCCGACTGGATGCGCAGGACGCGCCAGGGGTCCGTGTGGACCCAGTCGGAGGGACCGCCCGCGTCCAGCAGTCGCTGGTCGGTCGTACTCGCCGTCACCTGGTCCCGCCTCCTCAGAACCGGTCCCAGACGCTGCTCCGACGGCGGCTGCTTCTTCCCCTCGGGGTTACCGGTAGCCATGTGCGCTCCCTCCACTGCGGGGCCTGCGGGTCTTGCAGGTCTATCCACCTCAGCGTAGATCCACGCGGGTTACGGACGAGGGACGCGGGCATGTCTGCCATGAAGCGCCCTCACCGCGATCCTCGAAAGGCGATCCTCGAAAGGCGGTCCTCGAAAGCGCGAGAAGGAGCCCGCGGCGCTACGCCGTGAGCCACGCCCTCAGCCGCTCCTCCCCCGCGAGGACCTTGACCGTTTCCACCCTTTCGTCCCGCTTGTGCGCCAAGTGCGGGTTACCGGGGCCGTAGTTCACCGCCGGGATGCCGAGGGAGGAGAAGCGGGAGACGTCCGTCCAGCCGTACTTGGGGCGCGGGGTGCCGCCGACCGCCTCCATGAACGCCGCTGCCGCCGGGTGCGAGAGGCCCGGAAGCGCGCCGCCGCTGTGGTCATCGATCACGAACTCCTCGACGCCGCAGTCGGCGAAGACCTCGCGGACGTGCGCGATCGCCTCCTCCTCGGTGCGGTCCGGGGCATAGCGGAAGTTGACCGTCACGACGCACTCGTCGGGGATGACGTTGCCCGCCACACCGCCCGAGATGCCCACCGCGTTCAGGCCCTCCCGGTACTCCAGGCCGTCGATCACGGGGTAGCGCGGCTCGTACGACGCCAGCCTCGCCAGGATCGGCGACGCCGCGTGGATCGCGTTCGAGCCCATCCAGGAGCGCGCGGAGTGGGCGCGCTCCCCCTTGGTCTTCAGCAGCACCCGGAGCGTGCCCTGGCAGCCGCCCTCCACCTCGCCGTCCGACGGCTCCAGCAGCACCGCGAAGTCGCCCTCCAGCCACTCGGGACGCTGCTCCGCGACGTGCTTGAGGCCGTTGAGGTCGGCGGTAACCTCCTCGTTGTCGTAGAAGACGAAGGTGAGGTCGCGGTTCGGGGCCGGGACCGTCGCGGCGATGCGGAGCTGGACCGCCACCCCGGACTTCATGTCGCAGGTGCCGCAGCCCCACAGGACACCGTCCTCGTCCAGCCTCGACGGGACGTTGTCCGCGATCGGCACCGTGTCGATGTGACCGGCGAGGATCACCCGCTCCGGCCGCCCCAGGCTCGTCCGCGCCACGACGTTGTTGCCGTACCGCTCGACCGTCAGGTGCGGCAGGGCGCGCAGGGCGGTCTCGATGGCGTCCGCGAGGGGCTGTTCGGTGCCGCTGACGGAGGGGAAGTCGACGAGCTGCGCGGTGAGCTGCGCGGCGTCGAGGGTGAGGTCAAGGGAGGTGTCGGCCATGCCGCCGACCCTAACCCGCCGCGCCGAGGGGCCGTGGGCACACTTTCCCCACAGAGCCCGTACCCCTCAGTAGCCTCGGCTACCTTGTAGGGCGTGCCAGAGTCGTCCCCTTCTCGCAAACGTCGTGGCCGCCTCCTGCGTCGCGGGGCGGCATTCGTGGTCCTGCTCGCCGTCGCGGGATATCTCGCGGTGCAGTACGTCACCGGAGGGGCGGGGACGCCGGGCTGCGAGGTCGTCTCGGGCAAGGGTGATCCGGCGAGATACGAGTTCACGCCGGAGCAGGCGGTGAACGCGGCGACGATCGCCGCCGTCGGCACCGGCCGCGGGCTGCCCGAGCGGGCCGTGACGATCGCGCTCGCCACCGCGCTCCAGGAGTCGGGGCTGCGCAACATCACCCATGGCGACCGCGACTCGCTGGGCCTGTTCCAGCAGCGGCCCTCGATGGGCTGGGGCACCGAGGAGGAGATCCTCGACCCGACCTACGCGGCGGGCATCTTCTACGAGCATCTGGTCAAGGTCCCCGACTACACAGGGTTGCCGCTCACCGTCGCCGCACAGCGCGTCCAGCGCAGCGGATTTCCGGAGGCCTACGCCAAGCACGAGCCGGACGCGACACTGCTCGCCGCCGCCCTCACCGGACGTTCGGCGGCCACCCTGACCTGCGAGGGGCGCCCCGGGGCCACCCGTACCGCGGGCGACGCCGACTCCGTACGGGCCGCGCTGCTGCGGGACTTCGGGCGGGACGCGCTGCAGCCGACCGCCGCGGAGGTGAGCGGCGAGAAGGCGACGCCCTCACCGACACCGTCCGTGATCAAGAAGGACGAGCGGACCGTCGTACTGCGGGTGCCCGCGGGCGCGGACTCCGCCGCCGGGCGCAGTGCGCGTGAGCGCGGGTGGCAGTTGGCCCACTGGGCCGTGGCCAACGCTTCCGAGCTGCACATCAAGCGGGTGTCGTACGCCGGGCGGGAGTGGACCGCCGGGAACACCGACAGCAAGTGGCGTGCGATCACCGCGCCGGGCGCCTCGCAGGCCGGGAGCGGCGCGAGTTCGGTCCGTATCGTGACGACTCCGTAGTACGCCCAGCAGTTCGACGACTCATCCTCGCGGGTTACCCGAGGTGTCGTCCGGCGACCGCATGGGCAGGTTTTCGCGCGGTCACCCTTGAATCCGTCAAAGCCCTTGAAAACAAAGGGCTGTAAGGATTCCGCGGGCTTTCGGGCGGAAAGCGCTTTGCCCGTTTTTATCCGCAGGCGATAATGCGACGCATTGCCAACTCTTTACATTGGGACGCCGCAACCTTCGCGGGCTTCGAGCGGTAGTCACTGCGTCCGAGCCCGGAGATCAACAGCCAGTCGGTCCACCGTCAGTCGCCGCCCTCAGCGGTCAACTGCCGGGCACGGTCGGACACTTCATTTTTCTCATCCGACATACCCGTCGAAGGAGCATCATGTCCCTCCCCCTGACCCGCCGGATCGCCCGTGCCGCGCTCATCGTCGCTGCGGGAGCGGCTGCCGGGGTCGGTGCGGCCGGCTCCGCCAGCGCGGCCCCCGAACTGCCCGACGCCTCCAAGGTCGGCGGGCTCACCGCCCTGGACGGCACGAGTGTCGTCGACGGCGCGGCTCAGAACGCCAGCGGGATCGCCGGTGGCGCCGTCGACACGGCGGTCGACAAGGCGCTGCCGACCGCCACGAAGACCGGCGACAAGGTGACCAAGACCGGTGGCAAGGCCGCGAAGAAGGCGGTGCCGACCGCCGCCAAGGCCGGTGGCAAGGTGACGAAGACCGGCGGCAAGGTCGCGAAGGAGCGTGCCGCCGCGGCGCAGGAGACCGCGGGTGGCGTGGCCGGTTCGGTCGGGGCCGTCCTCGGTGACGCGGCCGGGACCGCCACGCAGGGCGGCCTGCCGTCGACCGGGTCGCTGCCGGTGCAGGGGCTTCCCGTCAGCTGACGCTCGGCTTGCGGCTGGCTTTCGACGCCGATGGGGTTCAGGGTTTTCCCTGAACCCCATCGGCTTTGCGTGCGTCCGGATCGGATCACCGCGTCCGCCGGGCGGGCGGCCGGGGCACAGCAGTGGCGGCGGCTACGCCAGGCGCTCGACGGCCGCCCTCACCCGCTCGTCCGACGCCGTGAGCGCCACCCGTACGTGCCGGGCGCCCGCCTCGCCGTAGAAGTCGCCCGGCGCTGCCAGGATGCCCAGGTCGGCCAGGTGGCCGATCGTGGTCCAGCAGGACTCCTCCCGGGTCACCCAGAGGTACAGGCTGGCCTCGCTGTGTTCGATGCGGAAGCCGTGGGTCTCCAGGGCCTCGCGCAGGACCTTGCGACGGGCGGCGTAGCGGTCGCGCTGGACGCGGACGTGTTCGTCGTCGCCGAGGGCCGCGATGACCGCCGCCTGGGTCGGCGCCGAGGTCATCATGCCGCCGTGCTTGCGGATCTCCAGCAGGGGAGCCAGGACCGCGGGGTCGCCGGCGAGGAACGCGGCGCGGTAGCCGGCCAGGTTCGAGCGCTTGGACAGGCTGTGCACCGCGACGATGCCCTCGTACGAGCCGCCGTTCACATCCGGGTGCAGGACCGAGACCGGGTCGGCCTCCCAGCCCAGCTCCAGGTAGCACTCGTCGGAGAAGAGCAGCACGCCGTGCGACCGGGCCCAGGCGACGATCCTCGTCAGCTCGCCCTTCGCCAGCACCTTGCCCGTCGGGTTCGACGGGGAGTTCAGCCACAGCAGCTTCAGGCCCCGCGGGTCCAGCTCCGTCGGGTCGTCGTAGACCTCGTAGTCGGCGCGGGCGAGGCGGGCTCCCACCTCGTAGGTGGGGTACGCCAGGCGCGGGTAGGCCACCTTGTCGCCGGGGCCGAGGCCCAGCTGGGTGGGGAGCCAGGCGACCAGTTCCTTGGAGCCGACGATCGGCAGGACGTGCCGGTGGGTGACCTCGCGGGCGCCCAGGCGGCGTTCCACCCAGCCCGTGATCGCGTCGCGCAGCGCCGGGGTGCCCCAGACCGTCGGATAGCCCGGGGAGTCCGCCGCGTCGATCAGGGCCTTCTGGATCAGCTCGGGAACCGGGTCGACCGGCGTGCCGACAGACAGGTCGACGATGCCGCCCGGGTGCGCGGCGGCCGTCTCCTTGTACGGCTCCAGCTTGTCCCAGGGGAAGGTCGGAAGGCGGTCGGAGACTGCGGACACGGGATCTGGCTCACTTTCTGGTACTGCCGGATACGGCAACGCCCCGGTCCCGGACGGCGATCAGGCCGTACGGGACCGAGGCGGCACGCTGTGCGGGGCGCCGGTGGGGATTACTCGGCCTGCGGCGGCAGCGCGGCGACGAACGGGTGGTCGCGCTCGATCAGACCCAGCTTGCTGGCGCCACCGGGCGAGCCGAGCTCGTCGAAGAACTCGACGTTCGCCTTGTAGTAGTCCTTCCACTCCTCCGGAGTGTCGTCCTCGTAGAAGATCGCCTCGACCGGGCAGACCGGCTCACAGGCACCGCAGTCGACGCATTCGTCCGGGTGGATGTACAAGGACCGCTGGCCCTCGTAGATGCAGTCGACCGGGCACTCCTCGATGCACGCCTTGTCCTTGACGTCGACACAAGGCTGCGCGATGACGTAGGTCACGCTGTCGTTCCTCCTCGATAGGGCGCTGGCGGGCCTCCACAGGCTCCGCCGCCTGGCGCGCGGGAGCGCGGCGTCGTCGATGCCCGCCCCTAGTATCTCCGTTCTTGGGCATGATCCGAACAGGAGGGGTGAACCGACCTGTGGAAATCTTTGCGACAGGGCGCCTTGAGGTCCGTGTCACCGCTGCTGACGTGGGTAAACGGGTCTCCGTACGCCGGCTGAACGATCCTGCGCGAGAGGGTGAGAAGTTCACCGACACGGTGGGTGTTCTCGCATCCTGGAACGACGGTGTGCTCCTGATCACACAGAAGAGTGGCGAGACCGTCCGTATCCCGGAATCGTCGCTGGTCGCGGGCAAGGTGGTGCCCGCCGCCCCGGCCCGGCGCCGCGGCCCCGCCGCCTCGTACGAGGAGCTCGCACACGTCTCCACGCGCGCGTGGCGGCCGGTGGAGAGCGAGCGGCTCGGCGAGTGGGAGCTGCGGGCCGCCTCCGGGTTCACCCGCCGCGCCAACTCGGCCCTGCCCCTCGGCGACCCCGGCATGCCGCTGCCCGCCGCGCTCGATGTCGTACGACGCTGGTACGGCGACCGTGGGCTCCCCGCGTACGTCCAGACCGCGACCGGGGCGAGGGCCTGTCCGGCGGATCAGGTCGGCTCAGGGCAACAGCGCCTTCCAGCCGACCCGAGCGGGGCCTGGTGCGTGCAGCTGCAAGGCGGAGGAGGGAGTCGACGCGATGGGGGTCCCCCCGCTCGAGCGAAGTCGAGAGTGGGGGAGTCGGCGACCGACGACAACGCCGCAGATGTGCGTGCCAGGCCCCGCGACGCCGACATGATCCGCCGGACAGGCCCTCAGGGCACACAGGAGCTGCTGTGCGCGGAGCTGGAGCGGCTGGGGTGGGTGCGGGAGGTCTCCGCCGAGCTGTGGACCGGGGCGCTCGCGCCGGTCGCCGACCGGGACGAGGGCGCCGGAGTGGTGCTGTCCCGGGAGGCGGACGAGGCTTGGCTTACGCGTTACCAGCGCAAGGGGGTGAGCGAGGTGGCTCTGAAGGTCCTCGGCAGCGGGCCGTCGGTGTGGTTCGCGACGATCCCCGGTGCGGGAGGTGGCGCGCCCGCCGCGATCGGGCGGTGTGTCGTGGACGGGCGGTGGGCCGGGTTCGCCGCAGTGGAGGTGGATCCGGAGCTACGGCGGCAGGGGCTGGCCACCCGGGTGATGGCGGCGCTGGCCCGGCGGGCCCTCGACGAGGGGGCGTCGGCGGCGTGGCTCCAGGTCGAGACGGACAACGAGGGCGCGCGGGGGCTGTACGCCGGGATGGGGTTCGCCGCGCATCACGCGTACCACCACTATCGCCACCCCGATCGATCACTGTGAGCCGCGGTACCGATCGCCGTGAAAGGGCACGAGCCAGCTATGCGTCCCCTCTACCCCCCGCCCCCCGAGCGTTCCGCCGAGCTACGGCAGCGGTTCGCCGAGGAGGCGCGCTCCGAGCGGCCCGACCTGGCCACGCTGTGTCTGCTGGTGGGAGCCGAGGCCGACGGCACGCTGGACGAGTCGGGCATGGACTGCGCTCAGGTGGAGCTGGACGACCTGGCGGGACAGCTGCCGTTCCGGCCCGGCGGGCCCAGGGCGTGGGCGATCGCGCTGCGGGAGCTGCTCGGGGAGCGGTACGGGTTTCGCGGCTCCGCCGCGGACTATCAGCGGCTGGAGTCGTCGTTGCTGCATCAGGTGCTGGTGCGGCGCAGGGGGCTGCCGATTCTGCTGTCGGTGGTGTGGCTGGAGGTGGCTCGACGAGCGGGGGCGCCGGTGTACGGGGTCGCTCTGCCCGGTCATTTCGTGGTGGGGTTCGGGCCGGCCGACGATCAGGTGCTCGCCGATCCGTTCGACGGAGGGCGGGTGTTGACCGGGAGCGATGCGGAGTTGCTGGTGGCCGGGGCCACGGGGGCGCCGCTGCAGCCGTCGATGCTGACGCCGGCGGATCCGTTGGACGTGGTGCTGCGGATTCTCAACAACATCCGGGCGTGGGCGGCCACCCGGCCCGAGCGGACTGATGTGGCGTTGTGGGCGGTGGAGTTGTCGCTGTCGCTGCCGAGGCATCCGGCTCGGTTGCGGTTCGACCGGGCGCAGTTGCTGGTGCAGCGGGGTGACTTCGTCGAGGGGGCCGTGGAGTTGGAGGAGTACGCGGAGTTGATCAGTGCGGTGGACGAGGGGGCGGCGGAACGGGTGCGGGGGCAGGCTCAGGCGGCTCGGGCGATGTTGAACTAGTTCGCCCTGACCGGCGTTTCTACAGCCAGCCCTTCTCCCTCGCCATCCGCACCGCCTCCGCCCGGTTCCGTACCGCCAGCTTCTGAATCGCCGTCGACAGGTAGTTGCGGACCGTGCCCTGGGACAGGTGCAGGGCCACCGCCAGCTCGGCGTTCGTCGAGCCGTCCTCCGCTGCTCGCAGGACCTCCCGCTCGCGGTCGGTCAGCGGGTTGGCGCCCTCCGCCAGGGCCGCCGCCGCCAGTGTCGGGTCGATGACCCGCTCCCCCGCCAGTACTTTCCGTACCGCCTCGGCGAGTTGGGCCGCGGGGGCGTCCTTGACCAGGAAGGCGTCGGCGCCGGACTCCATCGCGCTGCGGAGGTAACCGGGGCGGCCGAAGGTCGTGAGGACGACCAGCTTCACGGCCGGCAGCTCCGAGTGCACAAGCGCCGCCGCCTCTATGCCCGTCGCGCCCGGCATCTCGATGTCCAGGAGCGCCACGTCCACGTCGTGCTCGCGGGCCGCCGCCAGCACCTCGTCGCCGCGGGCCACCTGGACCACGACCTCGATGTCGTCCTCCAGGCCGAGCAGGGCGGCCAGGGCCTCGCGGACCATCGACTGGTCCTCGGCGAGCAGGACCTTGATCGTGGGGCTCATGTCGCGGATCCTACGTGCGCCTTGGCCGCGGCCGGCACGCGGGCGGTCAGCCGGAAGCCGTGCCGGGTCCCGCCCGCCTCCAGGGTGCCGCCGGCCTTCGTCAGGCGTTCCGTCAGGCCCGTCAGACCGTGGCCGGGCCCGCTGCCCCGGTCTCCCGAGCCGTCGTCCTCGACGGAGAGTTCGAGGACGGGGCCGTCGAGGGTCTGGCGGTGCAGGAGCTCCACCGTGCAGCGCCGGGCGCCGCTGTGCCGTACGACGTTGGTGACCGCCTCGCGCAGGGCCCAGGCGAGGGCCGTCTCGCTGTGCTCGGGGATGTCCGTGAGGTCGGGCTCGGGCGGGAGTTCGGCCATAACTCCGGCCGCCGTCAGGGCGACCTTGGCGCCCGCCAGTTCCGCGGCCAGGCGCGGTCGGCGGTAGCCGGAGACGGCCTCCCGCACGTCGACCAGGGCCTGGCGGCTGACCTGCTCGATGTCGGCGACCTGCTGGGCCGCCTTGTCGGGGTGGTCGGGGAGCATACGGCCGGCGAGTTCGCTCTTGATGGTGATCAGGGACAGGGAGTGGCCGAGCAGGTCGTGCAGATCACGCGCCAGGCGCAGGCGCTCCTCGTTGGCGGCGAGTTGGGCGACCGTGGCGCGGGCCTCGCGCAGCGCGATCGTGGTGCGGATGAGCTCCCGTACGCCGGTCATGGCGAAGCCGCCGAGCAGCGCCGGGATCAGCAGCCCGGCCAGGAAGGCCTTGCCGCCCGGGGTCGCGAACGCGATGACGGTCATCAGCGCGGACGCGCCCGGGATCGTCCAGCGGGCCATGCGCAGCGGCAGGGCCGCGCCGGACGCGATCGAGACGTACACGAACAGCACCAGCCACTCCCGGCCCAGGGTGAGGGCGAGGACCGTGGACTGGGCCGCGAGGACGCCGAGCGAGGCGAGCACGACGTCGTTGCGTTCGCCGCGGCCGGTGCGGAAGAGCAGCAGCATGTACCAGGTGACGAACGCGGCGAGGCCGATCCAGCCGAGGATCCGCACGCCGGTGCTGTGGCCGCCGTGCAGCAGGTCGTTGGCCGGTGCGCTCAGGTACACCAGCCAGATACCGGTCCACAGGAGCTTGACGAAGCGTTGCTTGCGATTCTCCGGGCGCTGTCCGATCCCGACGCCTGTGCCGCTCACGCCTTCAACGTGTCCTTCCGGTACAGCCAGGCCGCGCCGCCCGTGAACAGGGCGAAGGAGACGACGAGGACGACGAGGTCCTTGGCGTCGGGAGCCTGGCTCTGCTCGATGGCCTGCCCCAGGGCAGCGTACGCGTGCGTGGGCACCCACTTGGCGATGTCCTGCAGCCAGCCGGGGAAGGACGTCGTGGGCATCCACAGGCCGCCGAGGATGGACAGACCGAAGTAGATGATCATCGTGATCGGCCGGACCGCGTCCCCGCTCGCCAGGTACCCGATCGCCACCCCGAGCGAGGCGAAGACCAGGCTCCCGGCCCAGATCGCGCCGGTGAGGGCGAGCCACTGCCAGCCGTCCAGGCGTACGTCCTTCACGGCGGCGGCGACGAGGAAGACGACCACGATCGACGGCAGGCTGACCACGGCGGCGCTCGCGGTCTTGGCCAGCACATACCCGCGGCCCGGCAGCGCGGTCAGCCTGAGCTGCCGTACCCAGCCGCCCTCCCGCTCCTTCGCGATGCGCTCGCTGTTGCCCATCAGGACGGCCGTCAGGGCGCCGAAGGAGGCCATCGAGACCATCATGTACGTCGGCAGGGTCAGGCCGGTGCCGTCGACCTTCGTGGTGCTGTCGGCGCTGCCCGCGATCAGCAGGAACAGGATGGCCGGGTAGGCCACCGAGAAGAACAGGAACTTGCGGTTGCGCAGGGCGCGGGCGAGTTCGAGCCTGATGAGACCGTTCATGACCGGCGTGCCTCCTCGGCGGCGGTGATGGCGACGAACGCCTGCTCCAGGCCGAGCCCGGCGACTTCGAGATTGCGGGGGTACAGGCCGAGGCCGTAGAGGGCGTGGACAGTGGCGTCGGCGTCGGCGGACTGGATGCGCACGGTGCGGCCCGAGACGTCGAGCCAGGTCAGGAAGGGCAGGCCCCTGAGCGCGGTCTCGTCCACGGGGCCGTCGGCCAGGTCGAAGGAGATCCTGCGGGCGCCGGCCTTCGCCTTGATCTCGGCCGCCGTGCCGTCGGCCAGCAGCCGGCCCCGGTGCAGGACCAGCACCCGGTCGGCGATGGCGTCGGCCTCCTCCAGGTAGTGCGTGGCGAACAGGACCGTACGGCCCTGGTCGGCTTGTTCGCGCATGGTGGCCCAGAAGGCCTGACGGGTGCTGACGTCCATGCCGGTGGTCGGCTCGTCGAGGACGATCAGATCGCTGTCGCCGGCCGTGGCGAGGGCGAAGCGGACGCGCTGGGCCTGCCCGCCGGAGAGCTTGTCGACCTTGCGGTCGGCTATCTGCGCGATGCCCGCGCGGGCCAGGACGTCGGAGACGCGGTAGGGCCGCGGATGCAGATCGCAGGCGAGTCTGACCACCTCGGCGACCGTGACCTCGTCCATCAGCCCGCCGCTCTGCAGCATGGCGCCCACCCGTCCGGCGACGATCGCCTCGCGCGGCTCGGTGCCGAAGACGCCGACCGTGCCGCTGTCGGGGCGCTTGAGGCCGAGCAGCAGATCGAGCGTGGTGGACTTGCCGGCCCCGTTCGGGCCCAGCAGGGCCACGGTCTCCCCCGGGTGCAGCGTGAGCGTGAGGCCGTCGACGGCCCGTACGCTCCCGTAGCTCTTGCTCACACGGTCGAATCCGACCACCGCGGTCGCCGTGTTCAACGCTGTCGTTGTCATGCGCTCCACGGTGGCCGAGCGGCCCGGGAGCTTGGCAGTGTCGACGGTCCTGACTGCCGGATGACAGATGTCATACGACGACCGGGGGCACCCGGCGAGTGCCGGGTGCCCTGTGGTCCGAGCGGTTCGGCAACGCCCTGAAGGGGCGCGGGGCTGTGTCGATATGCGGCTCCGCCGCGTGGGCGCGACCGGCCACGACGGCGCCGCAGACGCACGACGACGCATTGCGGCCCTTCCAGCGGAGCGCCTAGCTCGGGTTGGTGTCGATGGTGACGGTGCGCTCCGCCGCCGTCTTGCCGCGCAGCGCCTTGCGCAGGGCGGAGGCGACATCCTCCGGAAGGACGTCGCGCTTGCCGCTCGCGCCGTTGATCTGCACGCCGTCGAAGGTGGTGCCGTACGCCTCCTTGAGCGCCTTGAGGTCGTACGTGTCCACGAGCTTGCCGTCGACGGCCTTGACTCCGAGGATCTTCGGCAGTGACAGGGAGCCGAACGGGATGCTGTGCGCGGCATCCGTCTGGACCGTGACCTTGGTGGCCATCGCCGGTTCGGCGAACTCCTTCATGAACCGGTCGACCTCGGCGTTCGTGATCGTCGGCTGCTGGGTGGTCGTAGGGACCTGCACCGCGGAGGACGCGCCCGTCTCCACCTGGGTGCGGTACGCCTCCTCGACCGCCGTGGCCGACTTGGCGGCGTCGATGCCCTTGCCGGCCTTGCCGTACACGGCGACCGCCTTGCCGGACTTGAAGGTGACCGTGCCCTCGGTGACCGAGCCGGAGCCGCCGGAGGCGCCCTCCAGGGCGGCGGCCAGCTTCTCCTCGTCGGTGGGCATGACCGGGTCGACGACCCGGTGGTTGCCGAACAGGGAGCCGATGACCGAGATCGGGTTGTAGTCGCTGCTCGCGGCCGTGCTGACCGTCTGCTGCATGTCGAACTGGAGCCCCGCCTGGTCCGGCTCCAGCTCCACGGTCCTGCCGCCCACCGACAGCTTCAGCGGCTTGTTGACCCGCTCGTCGAAGGCGTCGTTGAGCTTCTTGACCGCGTCGTCGCGGGTGCCGCCGCCGATGTCGACGCCGAGCACGGTGGTGCCCTTGGGCACGTCGGTGTGGTTCATCAGCAGGCCCGCGCCGTAGAGGCCGCCCGCGAGGACGACCACGCCGCCGCCGACCAGGGCAAGCTTGTTGCGGCCCTTCTTCTTCTTGGGCGCGCGGGAGGCCGAGGAGGTCGACGAGGACGGCTCGGGCAGCTTCGGGGGCGTGTGCGGTCCGGGCGCGTCGGTGCCGCCGGGACCGAAGGGGCCGCTCTGGGCGCCGGAGGGCACGACCGGGATGCCGCTGGTGACGGTGTGGCCGGAGACGTTGTCGGCAACGCCGTAGTTCGGGGAGCCGGGCTCGGGAGCCGGCTTCTGCGGTGTGAGGATCGCGGTGTCGTCGCTGAGACCGCCACCGGGGCCCTGGCCGGGGGTGTGGAACCCGGCACCGGGGCCGTTCGGGCCTGCGGGGCCGTTCGGGCCGCTGCCGGGGACACCCGGGCCCGCGGGACCGCTCGGGCCGTTCGGGCCGCCGCCGGGCACGCCCGGGCCGCTGGGCCGACTGCTCGGGCCGACGTTGATGCCGGGCACACCGGAGGCGCCGGGACCGCGCGGGCCGCCCCGACCGGGGGGGCCACCAGGGGCACCGGGACCACCGATGCCGCCAGGGCCGCCGCCCGCGACCGGCGGGACCGCCGGGCCGTCGCCGGTGACCGGGCCGGTCGTGGGGCCGGTGGGGCCCTGGGGGCCGCCTCGTCCGCCACGGCCGTTCGGGCCGTTGAAGTCGCTGGAGCCGCCGAAGTCGCCCGGGGCGTTGAAATCGGCGGCGGGGTCGAAGCCGGGCGGGCCGCCCTGAGCGCCGTAGCCTGCGGGGCCGTTCGGACCGTTCTGGCCGCCGAATCCGTTCTGCCCGCTCTGGCCGCCCTGGCCGCCGGTCCCGTTGTCCGAGAAGTACGGCAGGTCGTCGCGGCGCACCTCGCCGCCGGGGCGGGAGCCGTTGCCGCCGCCCAGCGGGCCCGCGGCCAGCGCCTCGGTCACATCGAAGGAACCGGTGCCGCCGCCGTGCCCCGGAGCCACGGGACCGCCGGTCGCGCCGGGGAGCCCCGCGCCCTTCGCCCCGCCCGGACGGGAGCCACCGTCGGGCCGGGCGCCGTTCGCGCCCCCGGGGCGGGAACCGCCGGGCACACTCATCGAGCCGACGACCCCACCGGGCCGCCCGGCACCGGCACCCGCGCCGCCGGAACCGCCCGCGGCGGGACCCGAAGCGCCGGGCAGACCTGCCCCGTTGGTGGAGGCACCGCTCTGACCGCCCTTGGCCGGCGTGGACTTGCGCGGTGCGAACCAGTCGCTCGTCTTCTCCTCGGCCTGCGCCGAAGGCTCGGCCGGGGACTCGACGATGCCGGTGGCCGTGGACGTGGCGCCGGCCGGGGCCGGTGCCTCGGTGTCCACGCTGTCACCGGCGCTCTCGGCCTCGGAGACGGGCTTGCGCACCACGACCGGCGGAATGGGCCGTGATCCGGGGATGTTGATCCGGATCCGGGTCGTCAGCGTGGTCTCGGTCTTGCGTTCCCCCGGCTGCGCGGCCGAACGGCCCGCGTCCGCGCCGCTGTCGGAAGCCATGGGGGTCCCGTACGGCGGCGTGCCCGAGGGGTATGCGGCACCCCCGCGCCCGTTGGGCCCGGAGGACGGAGTGTCAGTTTCACGACTCAAGGCATGTTCTCCCGGTTGGCTCCGCCGCCCGTTCGACCTCATCACTGTGGGCGGCTCGGCGGCGCGCACCACCATACTGGCCACTTCTGGCCCGTATCCCACGACCGCCTGGGAAACCCACACGGGACTCGCACGTGTGCGGCGTGGAGAAGTAGTACGTCACTTGCCAAGTCGGACGCGGTCGCCACCCGGTTGCCGCACTGGTGCGAGGGTGGCGCAGATCACAGCGACAGCCATGCCGCCGAGCAGGAAGAGATAGGAGGCGGCTGCCGTGCCGAAGACGAAGTCGCCTTCGGGGCGGGTGGCGGTGAGCAGAATGACGGTGATCATCCAGCCGGCGGCGGGCGCGACGGCCCCGGCCCGGCTGCCCACGGCCCGGCCGGCCCCCAGCATGAGCCCGGCCTCGCCTGCGAGCGCGAGCAGCAGGCCGCCCGGGAACCACGCGGGCTGCACCAGCGCCCCGGCCAAGCCGACCGCCGCGCCGAGCACGAAGAGCCCGAGATAGGCGAGGACCCGTGGCGCGGAGGGCCGCCTCAGCTTCAGCGGCTGGGCGAGCATCGAGCTCATGACGCCTCCCCGGGCGCGAGACCGGCGAACAGGTCGGATTCGGTGCCGTCCGGTCTGTCTCCGCGCACCAACTCGTAGTACTCGGTGGTGAAGAGGGGTTGCGCGAGTTCGTTGGACAGCGCGAAGTACAGGTCGGCCACGTCGATCTGGGTGGCGTGCGCCCGCATCGCGGCGGCCTTGGCGGCGGCGTGCGCGGTGCCGTCGATCACGGTGGTGACGCGCTCGTCGTCGACCACACCCGGCACGTCGTCGACGGTGGCCGACTTGGCGAACGGCAGTCCGGGCAGATCCACCTGAAGCCGGGCGAACGCGTCCTCGGCGACCGTACGCGGGACGCGGTTCCAGTAGATCTTGGGGATCTCCCACCCGGCGTCCGCGGCCAGCTCGGCCGCGCGCATCGCGATGCGGTGGGCCTGGATGTGGTCGGGGTGGCCGTAGCCCCCGTCGGGGTCGTAGGTGACGAGGACCTGGGGGCGTACCTCCCGGATCACCTCGACCAGCGCGCGGGCCGCCTCGTCGACGTCCGCCTGCCACAGGCTCGCCGGGTCGTCGTTGTCGGCGATGCCCATCATCCCCGAGTCCTCGTAACGGCCTCTGCCGCCGAGGAGACGGAAGTCCTCGACGCCGAGCTCGCGCATCGCGGCGGTGAGCTCGCCCAGGCGGTGTTCGCCCAGGGCGGTGCCGGTCAGGTGCTGGAGGTCGGCGGGGATGACCTCGCCGTGCTCGCCGAGGGTGCAGGTGACCAGGGTCACCCGGGCACCCTCGGCCGCGTACTTGGCCATGGTCGCGCCGTTGTTGATCGACTCGTCGTCCGGGTGCGCGTGCACCAGGAGGAGACGCCGGTCGGGCAGATCCGTCATGGACCCCACCCTACGAGGCACCGCCGACAACACCGCGCGGCGTCGCTCAGAACTTGATGCTGCCGATCATGCCCGCGATGTTCGTCGTCAGCTCACTGATGGTGGGAGCGACGGTCGAGGACGCCAGATAGAAACCTAGGAGCATGCAGACGACCGCGTGGCCGGCCTTCAGCCCTGATTTCTTGATCAGCAGGAAGACGATGATCGCCAGTAGCACCACCGCCGAAATCGAGAGTGCCACGGCGGCTCACCTCCAAGAATCCCAGGCGCGGGGGGTCGGACTATGGGGGCAGACAAATCGCAGATAAATCCATGCAGCAGCCAGCAGGTTCATACCCACTATGCGCTTGTGATCATAACTATCCGTCCGTGCGCATCGATCGGCGCACAGCCGCACAAGGGGGCGCACTGGCCAATATGGTCAGGGCATGACGACCGAGCCTGTGTCCTTCCCCCGACGCCACGCCCGCACCCAGCGCTTCACCCTCGGCGCACCACGCGCGTTCGCGGTGGCGCCCGACGGTTCCCGTGTCGTGTTCCTGCGCTCCACCTCCGGGGCGGATCCGGCGAGTTCACTGTGGGTGCTCGACACGGCGAGCGGTGAGGAGCGCGTGGCGGCCGACCCGCGCGCCCTGCTGGGCGGCGCCTCGGAGGACCTCTCGCCCGAGGAGCGGGCGCGGCGCGAGCGCAGCCGTGAGGGCGGCGCCGGCATCGTCGCCCACGCCACCGACAGCGCTGTGGAGTTGGCGTCTTTTGCCTTGTCAGGGCGGCTTTTCACGGCCGAGCTGCAAGCCGGCACGGCACGTGAACTCCCGGTCCCCGGGCCGGTGATCGACCCGCGCCCCTCCCCCGACGGACGGCACATCGCGTACGTCGCGCAGGGTGCCATGCGTGCGGTCGGCGCCGAGGGCGAGGGCGACCGTGCGCTCGCCGAGCCGGAGTCGGACGGCGTCACATACGGACTGGCGGAGTTCATCGCGGCCGAGGAGATGGGGCGCTACCGGGGCTTCTGGTGGGGCCCGGAGTCGGACCTGCTGCTGGTGGCGCGCGCGGACGACACGCCGGTGCGCCGGTGGTGGATCTCCGATCCGGCCCGCCCGGAGCGCGAGCCGCAGCGGGTGGCGTATCCGGCGGCGGGGACGCCGAACGCGGACGTACGGCTGTTCGTGATCGGTCTGGACGGGGTGCGCACGGAGGTCTCCTGGGATCGGGCCCGGTACCCCTATCTGGCGCGAGTGCACTGGTCAGCGGCGGGTGCGCCGCTGCTGCTCGTACAGGCGCGCGACCAGCGCAGCCAGCTGTTCCTGGCCGTGGACCCGGCGAGCGGGGCGACCCGGATGGTGCACGCGGACGAAGATCCACAATGGCTGGATCTTTTCCCTGGGGTGCCCTGCTGGAGCCCTTCCGGGCATCTTGTGCGCATCGCCGACGAGGGCGGCGCACGTGTACTCACGGTGGGCGAACGCCCGCTGACCGGGCCGCAGTTGCACGTCCGCGCGGTGCTGGACGTCACATCGGACGACGTACTGATCTCGGCGTCGGCGGGCGAGGCCGCGGCCGATCCCGAGATCGGCGAAGTGCATGTGTACCGGGTGAACGAGCTGGGCGTGGAACGTGTGTCACAGGAGCCCGGCGTGCACTCGGCGGTGCGCGCCGGGGGCGTGACGGTGCTGGTGTCCCACACGCCCGATCGCGCGGGGGCCGAGGTCCAGGTACTCCACGACGGAAAGCGAACGGCGACGGTCCGGTCGTACGCCGAAGATCCCGGTTTGACCCCGCGCATGACTCTCACCGAAGGGGGCGCACGCCGCATCCCGTGCGCCGTGCTTATGCCTCGGGACTACTCCGGTGACACCCCGCTCCCGGTTCTGCTGGATCCCTACGGAGGCCCGCACGGCCAGCGGGTGGTGGCCGCGCACAATCCGCATCTCACCTCGCAGTGGTTCGCCGACCAGGGTTTTGCGGTGATCGTCGCGGACGGCCGCGGTACGCCGGGGCGCTCGCCCGCCTGGGAGAAGGCCGTCAAGGACGACATCGCGGCCGTCGTGGTGCAGGACCAGGTCGACGCGCTCCAGGCGCTCGCCGAGCGGTTCCCGCTCGATCTGACCCGGGTGGCCGTCCGCGGCTGGTCCTTCGGCGGCTATCTCGCCGGGCTCGCGGTGCTGCGCCGCCCGGACGTCTTCCACGCGGCGGTGGTCGGCGCCCCGGTCACCGATCTGCGCCTGTACGACACCCACTACCAGGAGCGCTACGTCGGCCACCCCGACGAGCAGCCGGAGGTCTACCGGCGCAACTCGCTGATCGACGACGCCGGCCTGGTGGACCCGGCCGAGCCGCACCGCCCGATGATGATCGTCCACGGGCTGGCGGACGACAACGTGGTGGTCGCCCACTCCCTGCGCCTGTCCTCGGCCCTGCTCGCCGCCGGCCGCCCGCACGAGGTGCTGCCGCTGTCCGGGGTGACCCATATGACTCCGCAGGAGGAGGTCGCGGAGAACCTGCTGCTCCTCCAGCTCGACTTCCTGCGCCGCGCTCTCAAGCTGGGCTGAGCGGAAACACTTCGAGAGCGGCGCCGGTTCAAGCGCAAGAAAGGGCAACGGACCGGGGTGACATGGCGCACCCCGGTCCGTCAACGGCACCCGCACGGCCGTACGTTGTTCAGACTGACGCGTCCGTATATCGGAATCGGGTCGGCCGAGTTGCCTGTGTGTTAACGCAGTTGGTGTGCGTTTGTGGGGTTATGCCTTCACCTCGGCGAAGTGACAGGCCGAGTCGTGCGCCGCGAGGCCGCTCGGCTCCCGGAACCACGGCGGCACCGTGAGCGGCGGCACCTCCTCGGCGCAGCGTTCCCGCGCCTTCCAGCAGCGGGTGCGGAAGCGGCAGCCGGAGGGCACGTTCGTCGGGGACGGGACGTCGCCCGCGAGGATGATGCGCTCGCGGTGTTCACGGGCCCGAGGGTCGGGGACGGGGACCGCGGAGAGCAGCGCCTGGGTGTAGGGGTGCGTGGGGTGGTCGTAGATCTCGGCGTCCCTGCCGATCTCCACGATCCGGCCGAGGTACATCACCCCGACCCGGTCGGAGATGTGCCGGACGATCGACAGGTCATGGGCGATGAAGACGTAGGAGAGGTCGAACTCGTTCTGGAGACGGTCCATCAGATTGATGACCTGGGCCTGGACGGAGACGTCGAGCGCGGAGACGGGTTCGTCGGCGACGATGACCTCCGGGCGCAGGGCCAGGCCCCGGGCGATGCCGATGCGCTGGCGCTGGCCGCCGGAGAACTGGTGCGGATAGCGGTTGATGTACTCGGGGTTGAGACCGACGACGTCCAGCAGGTCCTGGACCTTCCGGCGCCGGTCGCCCTTGGGTGCCGCCTCGGGGTGGATCTCGAACGGCTCCCCGATGATGTCGCCCACCGTCATCCGGGGGTTGAGGGAGGTGTACGGGTCCTGGAAGACCATCTGGATGTTGCGCCGTACGGCCTTCAGGGCGCGGCCGGAGAGCCGGGTGATGTCCTCGCCCTTGTACTTGATGGAGCCGGCGGTGGGACGTTCCAGGTTGACCAGCATCCTGGCGACCGTCGACTTGCCGCAGCCGGACTCGCCCACGATGCCCAGGGTTTCGCCGCGGTGGAGGGTGAAGTCGACGCCGTCGACGGCCTTCACCGAGCCGACCTGTCTCCTGAGGAGGATGCCCTGGGTGAGCGGGTAGTGCTTGACGAGCCCGGTGACCTCCAGAATCGCCTCAGCCATTGAGGCACTCCTTCCAGAAGTGGCAGGCGCTGCCCCGGACTTCGGAGACCTCGTACAGAGGAGGCACGTCGGTGCGGCACACGTCCTGGGCCCTCGGGCAGCGGGGGTGGAAGGCGCAGCCCTGCGGGATGTTCATGAGGTTGGGCGGCAGGCCCTTGATGGCGTAGAGCTCCCGGCCCTTGAGGTCCAGGCGGGGGATGGAGTCCAGCAGGCCGCGGGTGTAGGGGTGGGCGGGCGCCTTGTAGATGTCGTGGACCGGCGCCGACTCCACGATCCGGCCCGCGTACATCACCGCGATCCGGTCCGCCACGTCCGCGACCACGCCGAGGTCGTGGGTGATGAGGATCAGGCCCATGCCGTACTCGCGCTGCAGCTCCGCCAGCAGATCCATGACCTGGGCCTGGACGGTGACGTCGAGGGCGGTGGTCGGCTCGTCGGCGATGATCAGGGCCGGTTCGAGGGCGAGGGCCATCGCGATCATGATGCGCTGGCGCATGCCGCCGGAGAACTGGTGGGGGTACTGTCTGACGCGCTCCTTGGCGGCGGGGATGCGTACGCGGTCCATCAGCTCGACGGCCTTGGCGCGCGCGTCCTTCCTCGACATTCCCCGGTGCACGACGAACATCTCACCGAGCTGCTCGCCCACGGAGAGCACCGGGTTGAGGGACGACAGCGCGTCCTGGAAGATCATCGCCATCTCGGCACCGCGGACCTTGCGCCGCTCCTCTTCCTTCAGTTTCAGCAGGTCCCTGCCCTGGAAGAGGACCTCACCGCCGGTGATCCTGCCGGGCGGCATGTCGAGGATCCCCATGATCGCCTGCGCGGTGACGGACTTCCCGGAGCCGGACTCCCCGAGCACGGCGAGGGTCTCCCCCGCGTCCACCCCGTAGCTGACCCCGTTGACGGCCTTGGCGACCCCGTCCCGGGTCGTGAACTCCACATGCAGGTCCCGCACTTCGAGCAACATGACGCCGACTCACCTCAGCTTCGGAACGGAGGACATGGCGAACGGCGCCGGGCTTGGCGACACCGCCGGGACCAGACGACCGAGGCGGCCGACGCCCGCGTCCCGCTGGAGCGCGTCGCCGCCGCGGCCGGCGCCCGTGGCGTCGGCCTCTGCCGCCGACCCAACTCCGGCGGCGCCAACAACACCGGCACCCCGCGTGCCCTGGCGGTCGACGCCACCACCGACCGCGCCCACTTCAAGAAGCTGCGCGACGCAGAAGGCCCGTGCGCCGAACGCCGGGACGCCGGACGGCATGGCGCCGCACGAGCGACCGCCTCCGCGACACCACGCCCCCCACAGCCCCCGCACCGCGAACTCCATGACCGCCTCACCCCAGCTTCCGATCGAAGACATAGCCCGAGGCATCACGCACCATCGCGCCGAGCGCGCCGAAGCGAAGAGCGGCGAACGCCGGGACGCCCGAAGGCAAGGCGGCATACGACCCACCACCTCCGCGCCCCACCACCCCCCGCACCGCGAACTCCATGGCCGCCTCACCTCAGCTTCGGGTCGAGGGCGTCTCGGACCGCGTCGCCCAGCATGATGAAGGCCAGGACCGTGATCGCCAGGGCGCCCGAGGGCCACAGGAGGGCGTGGGGGGCGTTGCGGATGTACGGGGAGGCTGCCGAGATGTCGATGCCCCAGGAGACGCTGGGGGGTTTGAGGCCCACTCCCAGGTAGGACAGCGTCGCTTCCAGGGCGATGTACGTGCCCAGTGCGATGGTCGCCACCACGATCACCGGGGCCACCGCGTTCGGCGCGATGTGGCGGAGCAGGATGCGGGTGTTGGAGGCGCCGAGAGCACGGGCGGCCTGGACGTAGTCGTTCTGCTGGGCGGTGATGACCGCGCCCCGGGCGATGCGGGAGATCTGCGGCCAGCCGAGCAGCACGATGAAGCCGATGACCGGCCAGACGCTGTTGCTCGTCACCACCGACAGCAGGACCAGGCCGCCGAGGACCACCGGGATGGCGAAGAAGACGTCGGTGATCCGGGAGAGGACCGAGTCCCACAGGCCGCTGAAGAAGCCGGCGAGCGCGCCCAGCACCGAGCCGAGGAGCGCGACCCCGAGGGTGGCGCACACGCCGACCGTGACGGACGTACGGGCGCCGTAGACCGTGCGCGTGTAGACGTCGCAGCCCTGGCCGTCGTAGCCGAAGGGATGGCCGGGCGCGGGACCCTGCTGGGCCTTGGCGAGGTCGCACTTGAGGGGGCTGCCGGAGGCGATCGCCGAGGGCCACAGGGAGATCACCAGAAGGAAGAGGATGATCAGGGCCGAGATGACGAAGACCGGGTTGCGGCGAAGGTCGCGCCAGGCGTCGGACCACAGGGACCGGGGCTTGTCCGCCGGGTCCGTACCGCCGCCCGGCTCCACCCCGTCGGGCGCCGCCGGCCGCTTCTCCAGCGTCTCCGCCTCGGTGGTGGCGAGGCCCATCGCCGCGCCGGCCCCCGCCCCCGCGACGGCCCCCTCGGACTCGAACGGCGGCTCAGGCATAGCGGATCCTCGGGTCGAGTACGGCGTACAGGAGATCGACGACCAGGTTGCAGAGGAGGAAGACGAGGACGAGGACCGTCACGAAGCCGACGACGGTCTGGGTGTTCTGGCGCAGGATGCCCTGGTAGAGCTGATAGCCGACGCCGTGGATGTTGAAGATCCGCTCGGTGACGATCGCCCCGCCCATCAGGAAGCCGATGTCCGCGCCGATGAAGGTGACGACGGGGATGAGGGAGTTGCGCAGCAGATGCCGGGTGACGACTCGGCGTCTGGGCAGGCCCTTGGCGATGGCCGTACGGACGTAGTCGGAGCGCCGGTTCTCCGCGATGGAGGTGCGGGTCAGACGGGTGACGTACGCGAGGGAGACCGAGGCGAGGACGAGACCCGGCAGGATCAGCTCGCCGAAGGGGGCCGCCGGGGAGACGGACGGCCGGATCCAGCCCCACTCCACGCCCAGCAGCAGTTGGAGCAGCAGGCCGGTGACGAACGTGGGGACGGAGATGACGACGAGGGTGAGGAGCAGTACGCCCGTGTCTACGGGGCGCCCGCGGCGCAGGCCGGTGACGACGCCCAGCGTGATCCCGATCAGGACCTCGAAGACGATCGCGACGATGGTCAGCCGGAAGGTGACGGGGAAGGCCGTGGACATCAGCTCGGTGACTTCCTGGCCGTTGAACGCCGTACCGAAGTCGCCGGTGAAGACGTTCGCCATATAGGTCAGGTACTGCTGCCACACCGGCTTGTCGAGGCCGAACTCCTTCCGCAGCTGGGCCGCCGTCGCCGGGTCGCACTGCCGGTCGCCGCACAGGCCCGCGATGGGGTCGCCCATCACGTTCACCATGAGGAAGATCAGCAGGGTGGCCCCGATGAAGACCGGGACCATCTGCAGCAGGCGACGGACGACGTACTGGCCCATGGCGGGCTCAGCCGACCTTGATCTCGTTGTAGACGGGGACGCTGAAGGGGTTGAGGGCCACGTTCGACAGCCGCTGCGACCAGCCGGCGCTGCCGTTCTGGTACCAGAGCGGGATGGCCGCCATGTTGTCCCGGACGACCGCCTCGGCCTTCTGGAACATCTCCACGGCCTTCGCCGGGTCGCTCTCGGCGTTCGCCTGGTCGACGAGCTTGTCGAACTCCTCGCTGGACCACTTGCCGTCGTTGGAGGAGGCGCCCGTGTAGTACAGCGGCTGGAGGAAGTTCTGGGTCAGCGGGTAGTCCATCTGCCAGCCCGCCCGGAAGGGACCGGAGAGCTTCTGGGTCGTGGACTTGCTCCGGAAGTCGGCGAAGGTGCCGATCGGGTTGCCGACACAGGCCCGGTCGTTGTCCAGGGCGTTGTTGATGGAGTTGCAGACGGCGTCCACCCACAGCTTGTGGGAGCCGGTGTCCGCGTTGTACGTGATCTTCACCTGACCGCCGGGCAGCCCACCGCCCTCCTCGATCAGCTTCTTCGCCGCGGCGGCGTCGTACTCGCACAACTGTCCGCACAGCCCCGCCTTGTAGCCGCCCTCCGCGCCGAGGACGGGTGAGGTCCAGTCGGTGGCGGGGGTGCGGGTCCCCTGGAAGATGGTCCGGGTGATCTGCTCGCGGTCGATCGCCCGGGACAGGCCCTGGCGGACCTTGACCGAGCCCGGCTTGTTCCAGTCCTTGTCATAGAAGGGGAAGGACAGGGTCTGGATGATGCCGGCCGGGGTGTTGAGGTAGCGGTCGCCGAGATCGGCCTTGACGTTCTTCAGCTGCTGGGCAGGTACGTCGTCGACGAGGTCGAGGTTGCCGGCCATGAGGTCGGTGTAGGCCGTGTTGTTGTCCGTGTAGACCTTGAGGGTGACGCCGTCGTTGCGGGCCGCGTCCTCGCCCGGGTAGCCGGCCCACTTCGTCAGCCGCATCTCGGAGCCCTTGGTGTACGACTCCACGGCGTACGGGCCGTTGCCGACCGGCTTGGCCAGCCAGGCGGCGTGGTCCTCGAAGAAGGCCCGGGGCAGCGGGACGAAGGCGTTGTAGCCGAGGGTGTCGGGGAAGCTGGAGAACTTCTGGCTGAGCCTGACGGTGAAGGTGCGGTCGTCGACCACGTTCAGTCCGGACATGGTGGCGGCGGTCTGCGCGCCCTTCTCCGGGTGCACCTGGTCGTAGCCCTCGATGTAACCGAAGAAGTAGGCGTTCTTCTGGTTGTTCTTCAGGCTCGCCCCGTAGTTCCAGGCGTCCACGAAGGACTTGGCCGTGACCTTCTCGCCGTTGCTGAAGGTCCAGCCGTCCTTGACGGTGACGGTGTAGTTCCGTGAGTCGGTGGTCTCGATCCGCTCGGCGAGCACGTCCTCGGCCTCGCCGGTCTTCGGGTCGTACTGCTTCAGCCCCCGGAAGATCATGTTCAGCACCTTGCCGCCCTGCACCTCATTGGTGTTGGCCGGCTCCAGCGGGTTCTGCGGATCGGTCCACGAGGAGCTCAGCACCGCGCCGCCGGCGCCGCCGCTGTCACCCCCGCCACCGCAGGCCGTCGTCGCGAGCGCAACCGCCATCGCGCATGCGGCCCATCGGGCGTGCGTCGCTCCACGCATCGAGTGCCTCCTCTGGTGCTGATCCGTTACCGGCCAATATCAAGCCGAAAGGCACATATCGCACACGGGCTCCGGCCAATGGGGCGACACACCATCCGGATGCACGCATCCGCGGGGGCGACGAAACGGACAGCTTCGGTACGGGTCCGTCACCCGGTCAGCGGATCTCCCGCGGGCCGCGCAATGGATCTTCGCGATCCGATGCCGAACCGTTGATTTACGACCGCTGGATGTACACATTTCGGCACAGGAGTATCCGCATATCGAACTCGTTGCCCGATTAGCCCAATTGGTCCGAGTCAAGGCACGACTCCATCACGTTGCGCTACCCGCGTAGCTACGGAACGGTCAAGACAGGGTAAAGAACGTAAAGAGACAACCAACTCGGCCGAGAATTTATTGACCTTGAATGAATTGCGTTGAAAAAGTCCGGCGTAGCCCGTAGGGGAGCGTGCCCTGCGGAGTCATCAGACCCTCCCTTGGGCCAGGAGCACCATGACCCCCCCAACTCCATCCGCGGCTGCCCCGCTTGAGGCGACTGACGAGAGCATCGAGAAGTCGCCTTCGCCCTCCACCCCTAAGGGCAGCGAGAGCCGCTCGCCGGGACGACTGGCGTGGATCCGCTTCAAGCGGGACCGCGCGGGCGTCATATCGGCGTACGTCGTGATCTTCTTCTTCCTGGTCGCGATCGCTGCTCCGCTGATCTCGAAGCTGTACGGCAAGGACCCGTACACCACCTATGGGAGCCAGCGACCGGAGCTGTTCAACGCCTTCTCGTACCCGGCGGGTCCGAACGGCGGCATGAGCAGCGAGTTCTGGTTCGGCATCGAGCCGCAGCTCGGCCGCGACGTCTTCAGTTTCCTGCTCTACGCGATCCGCAACTCGCTGGGCATCGCCCTCGCAGCCACCCTCCTCACCGTGTTCCTCGGCGTGGTCATCGGCATCACGGCGGGCTATCTCGGCGGCAAGACGGACTACTTCGTCGGCCGGGTCATCGACATCCTGCTGTCGTTCCCGTCCACCCTCTTCTTCATCGCTTTCATGCCGGTCGTTTTCAACCTCTTCGTCCCCGCCGACGAGAACATCCCGACCGGCCTGCGGGCCATCAGTCTGATCATCGTCCTCTCCGCCTTCGGCTGGGCGTCCATCGCCCGGCTGCTGCGCGGCCAGGTACTCGGCCTGCGCGAGCGGGAGTTCGTCGAGGCGGCGAAGGTCACGGGTGCGTCACCGCGACGTATCGTCTTCAAGGAGCTGCTGCCCAACCTGTGGACGCCGATCATCATCCAGTCCACCCTGATGCTCCCGGCGTACGTCACAGCTGAAGCGGGCCTTGCCTTCCTCGGGGTGGGCATGATCGACCCGACCCCGGACTGGGGCGTCATGATCGCGCGTGGCGCCCAGTTCTACACCGAGGACCTCACCTTCATGCTCTTCCCGGGCCTGTCCATGGTGATCTTCGTCCTCGCGTTCAACCTGCTCGGCGACTCGGTGCGTGACGCACTCGACCCCAAGTCCAAGCGCTAGCTCCGGCCCACTTCAGGACCACGGCAAGGACGCCGGGGTGCCGGAACTCTCTCATCACTCCCACTTCAAGGCAGGAAGCATGTCCTTCTCGCGTAGAAACTTCCTCATCGCCACCGGCGTCGCCGCGGCGTCGACCTCGGTGCTGAGCGCATGCAGCAGCGGCAACGAGGGCGGCTCCTCCGGGAACGAAGCCCCGAAGGTCACGGGCTCCAAGAAGACCGACATCCCGGTGGGCACCAAGGCCGACTCCACCGGTCCGGCCCCCGAGGTCAAGGGCGCGGTCAAGGGCGGGACGATCTACTCGCTCCAGCAGTTCGACATGGACCACATGGACCCGGCGCAGATCTACGTCTCGACCGAGGGCGCCATCACCGTGCCGATCATGCGCGGTCTGACCGGCTACAAGCTGGACGACAAGGGCAACGCCACCCTGGTCGGTGACGCGGCGACCGACGCCGGCACGATGAAGGACGGCGGCAAGACCTGGACCTTCACGCTGAAGGACGGTCTCAAGTGGGAGGACGGCTCCGAGGTCTCCTCGGACGACCTCCGTCACACCTTCGAGCGCCTCTTCGCCAGCTTCATCACCGAGGGCCCGCGGTACGTCCAGCAGTGGCTCGAGGGCGGCGACAAGTACAAGGGCCCCTACGACGGCAAGAAGCTCGACTCCATCGAGGTCGACGGCAAGACCATCACCTTCCGTCTCAACGAGGCTCGCACCGACTTCAACTACACGCTCGCGATGCGTGGTTACTCCTTGGTGGCGAAGAAGCACGACACCAAGGAGAAGTACGACAAGCGCCCGTTCTCCTGCGGCCCGTACAAGGTCGGCGACCGCAGCATCGGCAAGTCGATGACCTTCGTGCGCAACGAGCACTGGGACCCGAAGACCGACTCGATCCGCAACGCCTACCCGGACAAGTACGTCTTCCAGTTCGGCTTCGAGCTGCTGGCGTCGACCGACCGCTGGATCGCGGACAAGGGCAACGACCAGTACGCGGTGCCGATCTTCAACGAGATCGCCCCGGAGCGCATCGCCCAGGTCCTCACCAACGCCGAGCTGAAGAAGCGCGTTCTCACCGCGGTCGACACGGTCACCTACTACTGGCCGATCAACATGACCCGTGTCAAGGACGTCAAGGTCCGCCAGGCCATCAACTGGGCCTGGCCGCACCAGCAGCTGCAGACCATCCGCGGCGGCGCCTCCACCAGCGAGCTGGCCACCACCGTCCTCAGCCCGGTGACTCCTGGCTACACCAAGTTCGACCTGTACGGCGTGGACAAGAAGCCGGGCGGTGACCCGGTCAAGGCCAAGGCCCTGCTGAAGGAGGCCGGCAAGATCGGCCAGAAGCTGGTCATCGCCTACCAGCAGTCGGACAACTCGGTGAAGAGCGCGGTCGCCATCAAGAACGCGCTGGAGGCGGCCGGTTTCCAGGTCGTCAACAAGCAGGTCGACAAGTCGACGTTCTACACGCAGATCGGCAAGATCGACAACGACTTCGACCTGTTCGCGGCCGGCTGGAGCCCGGACTGGCCGGGCGGTTACTCGGTCTTCTTCCCGTGCTGGAGCGGCAAGAACATCGGCGACGGCCGCAGCAACTACGCGCAGCTGAACGACCCGGGCGTCAACAAGGCGATCGACGCGGCCGCCAAGATCGCGGACGTCGAGGAGGCCAACAAGGCCTGGGGCAACGTCGACAAGATGATCATGGAGCTCGCGGCGGTCGTGCCCGACTACCACTCCATCCGTAACTACATCTACGGCTCCAAGGTCGGCAACGTCATCTGGGACAGCGGCAACACCTGCCCCGCGCTCTGCAAGCTCTACGCCAAGAAGTAAGCGCGTAAGACCCCTTGGGGGCGGCCGGCGACCCCGGCCGCCCCCTGTGGCCCACCCCCCTCTCCTCACCCGGCGACGGCGCCCCGTCCGGAAAGTCACGCCTCATGTTCCGCTTCCTTGTCCGCCGAGTCACCGGCGCGCTGGTCATCCTGTTGATCATCAGCGCCATCACCTTCTGGCTCTTCTACGCCGTGCCACGTGACCCCGCCATGATGTCCTGCGGCAAGAACTGCACGCCTGAGAACCTCGCGCAGATCCGGCAGAACCTGGGCATCGACAAGCCGATCCCGGTCCAGTACTGGTTGTGGCTCGTGGGGGTCTTCGTCGGGCGGAACTATCCCAACTACGACTACTGCGACGCCCCCTGCCTCGGGTACTCGTTCGCCAACCGCGAGCCCGTCTTCGGCACGATCATGGACCGGCTGCCGACGACCGTGTCACTCGCGCTCGGCGCGGCCTTCGTCTTCCTGATCCTCGGTGTCGGTGCGGGCATGATCGCGGCCCTGAAGCAGGGCAAGATCCTGGACAAGTTCGCCAGCTCGGCGTCGCTGCTCGGCTCCTCGCTGCAGATCTACTTCATCGGCTACATCGCGATGTTCTTCTTCGTCGCGAAGCTCGGCTGGCTCGACCAGCCGCAGTACACCCCGCTGACGGATGACCCGGTCGCCTGGTTCTCCGGGCTACTGCTGCCCTGGCTGGTCCTGGCGATCATCTTCACCGCCAACTACACCCGTATGACCCGCTCCCAGATGGTCGAGCAATTGACCGAGGACTACGTCCGCACGGCCCGCGCCAAGGGCCTGTCCCGGGCCAACGTGTTCTTCCGGTTCGCCTGGCGCGGCGCGATGGGCCCCATCGTCACGGTGTTCGGCATCGACCTGGGCACGCTGATCGGCGGTGCCATCATCACCGAGCAGACCTTCAGCCTCCAAGGTATCGGCCGGCTCGCGGTGAAGTCCGTGGACCAGAGCGACCTTCCGATGCTGCTCGGGGTGACCCTCCTGGCGGCCGGCGCGATTGTCTTCTTCAACATCCTCGTGGACGCCGTCTACGCCCTCATCGACCCGCGGATCCGGCTCGCCTGACCTCCGCCCCTATTCCCGACCCCCCGCATCACCCCTCAGGAGCGTCCCCCCGTGACGAGCACCGATCAGCAGCCGTTCCTCTCCGTCCGGGACCTACAGGTCCACTTCTCCACCGAGGACGGCATCGTCAAGGCCGTCGACGGGCTGTCCTTCGCCCTCGCCAAGGGCCAGACCCTCGGCATCGTGGGTGAGTCGGGTTCCGGCAAGTCCGTCACCAACCTGACGATCCTGGGCCTGCACGACCGCGACCGCACCGCTATCGACGGGGAGATCCTGCTTGACGGCAAGGAGCTGCTCACCGCCTCCGAGAAGGAGCTGGAGCGGCTGCGCGGCAACAAGATGTCCATGATCTTCCAGGACGCGCTGGCCTCGCTGTCGCCCTACCACACCATCGGCACCCAGATCGGCGAGACCTACCGCAAGCACACCGGCGCCTCCAAGAAGGAGGCCCGGGCGCGGGCGATCGAGATGTTGCGGCGGGTCGGGATCCCGCAGCCGGACATGCGGGTGGACGACTATCCGCACCAATTCTCCGGCGGAATGCGCCAGCGCGCGATGATCGCGATGGCGCTGGTCTGCGACCCCGAGCTGCTCATCGCGGACGAGCCGACCACTGCCCTGGACGTGACCGTGCAGGCCCAGATCCTGGACCTGCTCAAGGAACTTCAGCAGGAGTTCGGCACGGCGATCATCTTCATCACGCACGACCTCGGTGTCATCGCCGACATCGCGGACGACGTGCTCGTGATGTACGGCGGCCGGTGTGTGGAGCGCGGTACGAAGAAGGAAGTGCTGCAGACCCCGCAGCACCCCTACACCCTGGGTCTGATGACGTCCATGCCGAGCCTCGACGGGCCGGTCGACGTCCCGCTGTCGCCGATCCCGGGCTCGCCGCCCTCGCTGCTCAACCCGCCCTCCGGCTGCCGTTTCCACCCGCGGTGCACCTTCGCCGAGAAGGTGGCGGGTGGGCTGTGTTCCAGTGAGCGGCCGGTGCTGGACGTCGTGGACGGCCGTGGTTCGGCCTGCCACCTGCCGATGGAGCAGCGCCAGGACCTCTTCGCCGACCTCGCCGGATCCCGGCACAACTGACGTACACGAGACGGGACTTCACCACCATGAGCAACAAACCCCTCCTTGACGTCAGCGGTCTGACCAAGCACTTCCCGATCAAGGGCGGCTTCCCGATTCGGCGGACCGTCGGTGCCGTGCAGGCCGTCGACGGTCTCGACTTCCAGGTGGCCGAGGGCGAGAGCCTGGGCCTGGTCGGCGAGTCGGGCTGCGGCAAGTCGACGACGGGCCGGCTGATCACGCGTCTCCTGGAGCCGACGGGTGGCAGGATCACGTACCGCGGCAAGGACATCACGCACGCGGGCCGCAAGCAGCTGGCGCCGGTCCGCTCCGAGATCCAGATGATCTTCCAGGACCCGTACGCCTCGCTGAACCCGCGCCAGACGGTCGGCAAGATCATCTCCGGCCCGATGGAGATCAACGACATCAACCCGGTCGGCGGCCGCGAGACGCGTGTCCGCGAGCTGCTGGAGATCGTGGGTCTCAACCCCGAGCACTACAACCGCTTCCCGCACGAGTTCTCCGGCGGACAGCGCCAGCGCATCGGTGTGGCCCGTGCCCTGGCCCTGGAGCCGAAGCTGATCGTTGCGGACGAGCCGGTCTCTGCCTTGGACGTCTCGATCCAGGCGCAGGTGGTCAACCTGCTCCAGAAGGTCCAGCAGGAACTGGGCATCGCCTTCGTGTTCATCGCCCATGACCTGGCTGTCGTACGGCACTTCTCGCAGCGCGTGGCGGTCATGTACCTCGGCAAGATCGTCGAGATCGCCGACCGCGAGGATCTGTACGGCAACCCGCGCCACCCCTACACCCGGGCGCTGCTGTCCGCGGTGCCGGAGGCGACGGCGGACGAGACGCCGGCCCGCGAGCGCATCCTGCTCAAGGGCGACGTGCCCTCCCCGATCAACCCGCCCTCCGGCTGCCGCTTCCGCACCCGCTGCTGGAAGGCAACGGAGAAGTGCGCGACCGAGGCTCCACCGCTGGTCCAGGTCGAGGGCAACAAGCCCGGCCACCTCACGGCCTGCCACTACCCGGAGACCGACGACGCGGCCACTGCGCCCCGTCTCTCCGAGGACTCCCGGACGACGGCCTGACACACCCCTTTCAGCCGGACGCCGCTCACGGAACGGACTTTCGGCGGCCCACTGACCCGAGCCCATGAACGTACAGTTCCAGAGCAATGAAGGCCCGCACCTCTACAGTGCGGGCCTTCGCCATTCCGGCCTGTTCGCACGCGCGAGCACCCGCATTCGAGGGTGGTGGACATGCAGCAGGGATCAAGAGGCCGCCTTCTGGCCCTTTCGGGGGTTTGCCGGGCAAATGCCGGACCCTCCCACCCCACCCGGTTCAGAATCCTCAGCTGTTGCTCAACTCGCTTTATCTCCCTCACACATCTCCGAGATGATCAACACCACAGCGCCTGACCAAGCGCTGGGAATTCGGGGAAGATTCAATGAAGCACGTCAAGAAAATACTGCTCGCCGTCGCCGCTCTGACGCTGGGCTTCTCAGTCCTCACGCCAGCCCCACAGGCCCAGGCCCACGAGTTCGTCTGGTTCCACATCGTGAACAAGGACACCGGAAAGTGTCTGGAGTGGGGCGGTTACGACAAGAACATCGTCCAGGCCAAGTGCAGGAATACGGGCAAGCAGTGGTGGACCAACCGATCCGCCCAACTGTGCGCATATGACAACCAGTTGGGCGGATGGTGTCTGGGGACTTCGGGCAGGGAGAAGCCGCTCTACGGCCGGGGTGCCTCTAAGGCCCCGAAGCTGATCTACTCCAGCCTGTCGAACAACGCCAAGACGACCATTGGTGCCGCCGATTGCGGGTATTTCAAGGCTGTCAGCGGCAAACTTCTCTGCGGAAAGCGCATCTCCGGCGCGCATGGAACGGGTTGGTCGCCCAAGATGGTGTGGGTCATCAAGTACTGACTCGTCCCTCGATCCGCCTGCGCCGCTTAAAGCGCACCAAGGCCCGCGCCCTCGCAGGCGCGGGCCTTGTCTCCTCCCGGGAGCCGGGCCTGATCCTCCGACATCCGCTGACGCGCCACCCTCAGGCACGGTGCTCACCCCCAGCGAGGGCGAACAGGCGGCCTGAACGCGGAGCTCGACCGTCGGCCGGCGACCTTTGCGTCTGGCCACGGATCTGATTGTGCTCACCGGGGACATCGCCCGCGGCCCGCAGCCGGTCCAGGTCCTGGACATACTGGCCGGCCTGGGCGACCGGGCGGCTGGCGCCCGGGGCAACGCCGACCGTGAACTTGTCGAGTACCGGTGTGAGGTGCGTACGTCCATCCCCGGTCCCATCGCCCCCTCGGCCGCCGGGACCCTGCGCGAGGATCAGGTCGACTTCCTGGAGTTGGCTGCCGGCGGCTCTCACGCTGTCTGTGGCCGGCGTCGGTGAGGTGCTCTTCTGCCATGCGACGCCGCGCGGCGACGAGGAGGTGGTCCTGGTCGACTCCGCGGCCGACCGCTGGGCGGAGGTCTTCGCCGACGTCGGCCCGCCGTCACCACGGTCGTATGCGGCCACACCCATATGCCGTTGACCCGGCTCGCGGCCGGGCAGCTCATGGTGAACCCGGCTAGGTCGGCATGCCGTACGGCAGGGGCGGGCCCCGCTGGGCACTGCTCAGGCCGGGTGTCGAACTGCGGAGCACTCCGCTGGACGTGCGGGCGGCGGCCGCGCGTATCGCGGCGGAGACTCGACCTACGAACAGGCCGCGGAGTGGGCCGACCACTTCCTCGATGGCCGGGAACAACGAGCGACTGCCACAACTTCCGTGCCGGGCAGCTAGGTTGAGGCAGATGGCCCTTCACCTGCGCGGCACCCTCCTCCCCGACGGCACCCACCGCGACCTCTGGGTCCTCGGCGACCGCATCACCTTCGACCGGCCGTCCGTCGAGGCGGGGACGCTGGCCGACGGGGGTTTTCTGCTGCCGGGGCTGGTCGACGTGCACACGCACCCGGGGTCCCCGTCCGAGGAGGAACCGCGGTGGGATCCGGACGCGTTCGGCGAGCAGATCGCCGCGCATCGGGATGCGGGGACGACGGCGTTGCGGTTTCCGGGGCTGCTCGGGGAGATCCCGGACGAGATGCGGGAGGCCCCCGACGCGCCCCGCATGATCACCGCCGGGCGGTGGCTGGCCTGGGCCGGGCTGTCGCGGAACGCCGACTTCCACACCGTGACCGACGACCTCGTCGCCGCCGCCGTCGCCGAGGCCAAGGCGCACGACGGCTGGTGCAAGCTCATGGGTGACTGGGACTACGAGGCGGATCCTGTGCCGTACGACATCCTGCGCGCGGTCACGGACGCGGTGCACGCGGCGGGCGGACGGGTCGCCGCGCACTGTCAGTCGGCGCGAGGGGTGCTCAACGCCGCCCGTGCGGGCGTCGATTCGATCGAGCACGGGATGGCGATGCCGCAGGAGTGCGTGGAGCTGATGGCCGCGCACGGGACGACCTACGTCCCCACCCTCACCGCCTTTGCCCGCCGAGCGCCTCAGATCAAGGACAACCCGCGCGGCCGGCTCTGGCACGAGGGGCATGCCATCATGATCCGCCGGGTGCGCGAGGCCCACGACGCCGGTGTCACCGTCCTCGCCGGCACGGACTCCGCGCCCTTCGGCAACGTCGCCACCGAGGTCGGGCACCTCATCGCCGCCGGGCTGCCCGCCGACGTGGCGGTGGGGGCGGCGAGTTGGGCGGCCAGGGACTTCCTGGGCCTGCCGGGGCTGGTGGAGGGCGGCCTGGCCGACGTCACGGTGTACGACGCCGACCCCCGACGGGAGCCGGGGGTGCTGCGGCATCCGAGGCGGATCGTGCTGCGGGGGCGGGTCGTGCGCTGAGCGCCTCAGGGGCCGGTCCAAGCCCGCCCTTGGTCCCGGTGCGCCGTAGCCGCCGGCCCTAAAGCCCGTCCGTGGCCCGGCACGCCTTAGCCGCCCGCCCCACGCCGCCCTCGGCCCGGCACGCCGTAGCCGCCCACCCGTGGACCAGTGCGCCGTAACCGCCCGCCCAACGCCCGCCCCGACCCGGCACACCGAACCACCCGCCTAACGCCCGCCCTTGGCCCGTCGCGCCGTCCAGTCCTCCTGGAGCATCCCGAACAGCACGCTGTCGTACCACTCTTCGCCCACCCGGACGGCGGCTCGTCGTCGTCCCTCCTCGACGAAACCGATCCGGCGGAAGGCCCGCATGGCGCGTTCGTTGCCGCTCCAGGTGTCCAGTTCGACGCGGCGGAGCCGGCAGGCTCCGAACAGATGGCCCACCAGGAGCTCCAGCGCTTCGGAGCCGTAGCCGCCGCCCCAGCGGTCGCGTTCGCCGATGGTGATCCCGACCGTCGCCTGTCCGGTGAACGGATCGAGGTCACGGTAGTCGGCCATACCGATCGGGCGCCCGTCGGCGAGCTCTTCCACCGTGAACGTGGACTCGCTGCGGGGGTTGTCCCGTAGCCGTCTCTCGTGGAAGCCCGCCACGGCTTCCCGGGTCACCGGACCGAACAGCGGATCCCCTCCGGTGGCCCAGTGCACCACCTCCGGGTCGTTGCGCCAGCGCACATGGTGGTCGAGATCCTCGGCGCGCAGCGCGCGAAGTCGTACCAGCTTGCCTTCGATCATCACGTGATCATAGGAACCCGCCCTAAGCCCGCGCCCTCAGCCAGCGCCCCCGCCCCCGCCCGCCACCAACTCCACCTCGAAACCGTCCGCGTTCTCCAGATAGGCGGCACAGTGCTCAGGTCCGCCCGCGTAGGGGTGCCGGTCCGGGAAGAGGAGCCGCCAACCGTGCTCGGACGCCGCGTCGACCAGCGCGTCGAGGTCGGTTCGGCCGCCGGGCACATGGAAGGCCAGGTGGTTGAGCCCGGGCCGCAGCCGGTCGTGGTGGTCACTCGTCAGTGCCGGGGACTGCTCGACGACGATGTACGTCTCCCCCGCCCGCCAGCTGCGGCCTGTCGGCCAGTCCTGGTGGAGTTCATGGCCCAGCCGCTCCAGCAACCACCCCCACGACCCCACCGCCCGCCCCAGGTCCGGCACCCACAGTTCGACGTAGTGCAGCAACTCCCCTGCCTCCCCCTCGCGTTGGACCCCGGTGTGGCAGACTGCCGCGCGTGGTCGATCGTTCGTTCGCGGATCTCTCGCTCGCCGCGTTGTACGACATCCTGAACCCCTGGGGGCCGGGTGACGACTTCTACCTCCGGTTCGTGATGGGTGCCGGCGCCGTCCTCGATGTCGGTTGCGGTACAGGGCAGTTGCTGCGGCGGGCCCACGCCGACGGGCATCGGGGGCGGCTCGTGGGGCTGGATCCCGCCGCCGCCATGCTGGTGCAGGCCCGGCGGCGTGACAGCGGGGTCGAGTGGGTGCTCGGGGATCTGCGGACGCGGGGCTGGGGCGCGGAGTTCGATCTGGTCGTGATGACCGGGCATGTCTTTCAAGTGCTCGTCCGTGACGAGGAGTTGCGCGTGGCCCTGGAGGCCGTGCGCGCCGCCCTGCGTCCCGGTGGCCGGTTCGTGTTCGAGACCCGGAACCCGAGGGCGCGGGTGTGGGAGGCGTGGACTCCCGAGCGGGTGCGGGAGGTGACGGGGCCGGACGGGGACGCCGTACGGGTGTGGCACGAGGTGCAGCGGCCCGTGCTGGGGGACCGCGTGACGTTCACGGAGACCTTCGACAGCGACAGCTGGCAACGGCCCCGCGTCAGCCGCACCACCCTGCGCTTCCTCGGCCGCGACACCCTGAACCGCCTCCTCCACGCGGCCGGCTTCACCGTCGTCGACCAGTACGGCGACTGGGGGCGAGGCCCGCTCACCCCCGCCGCCACCGAGATCATCACCGTGGCCGAGGCCAGGCCCTAGTCGCCGTCCGTCCCCTCCTCCAACGCCGCCAGCGCCGGATCCAGCACGATGTCCTCGTCCCGCCCCTCGATCGTCGGCTCCTCCGGGAAGTGGCAGGCCGTCAAGTGGCCCGCGTGGTTGCCGGAGATCTGGATCAGTGGCGGTTCCTCGGCCGCGCACTTGTCCTGTGCCTTCCAGCAGCGGGTGCGGAAGCGACAGCCGGAGGGCGGGGAGATCGGGGACGGCACATCACCGGCCAGCCGGATCCGCTCCCGCCGCGCCCCCTCCTCGCCGGTCACGTTCACCTCGGGCACGGCCGACAGCAGGGCGTGGGTGTACGGGTGCCGGGGGCGGGTGTAGATGGAGTCGCGGTCGCCGACCTCGATCACCTTGCCGAGGTACATGACCGCCACGCGCTGTGAGAAGTGGCGGACGACAGCCAGGTCATGGGCGATGAACAGGAACGCGATGCCCAGTTCCTGCTGCACCTCCTGGAGCAGGTTCACCACCTGCGCCTGGATCGACACGTCAAGCGCCGACACCGGCTCGTCCGCCACGATCAGCTTCGGCTCCAGTGCCAGGGCACGGGCCACGCCGATGCGCTGGCGCTGGCCGCCGGAGAACTCGTGCGGGAAGCGGTTGAAGTGCTCGGGGTTCAGGCCCACGATCTCCAGCAGCTCACGGACCCGTTTCTCCCGTCCCCCGTCCGGCTCGATCCCGTTGATCTCCATCGGACCAGCGATGATCTTGCCGACCGTCTGGCGCGGGTTCAGCGAGGAGTACGGGTCCTGGAAGATCATCTGGATCTCGGAGCGGATCGGTGCCAGCTGTCTGCGCGTGGCGCGGGTGATGTCCTTGCCGCGGTAGGAGATCCTGCCGCCCGTCGGCTCCAGCAGCTTGGTGATCAGCCGGCCGGTCGTCGACTTGCCGCAGCCCGACTCCCCCACGAGCCCGAAGCTCTCACCGACGTGCACGGTCAGGTCGATGCCGTCCACCGCCTGCACCTGGCCGACCGTACGGCGGATCGGGAAGCCGCCCTTGACCGGGAAGTGCTTGACGAGCTTCTCCACCACGAGCAGCGGTTCGCCGGGCACGTCGGTGGCGGCCTCACGGGGTGCGGGGAGGACGAGGTCCTCTGTCATGTCCGTAGTCCTCCTAGCCCAGTCGGGGCTTGATCTCTTCGATGAAGATGGTGCGCTTCTGCTCCGCGGTGAGATGGCAGGCCGCGGAGCGGTCCGGACCGAGCTGCGGGATCTCGGTGACACAGCGGGTGCCGCCCACCCGGTCCTGGAAGGTGCACCGGGGGTGGAAGCGGCATCCGGACGGCGGGCGGAGCAGTGACGGCGGGGTGCCGGGGATGGGCGCCAGCGGGGCGCGCGGGTCGGAGTCCAGCCGGGGCATCGAGTTCAACAGGCCCCAGGTGTACGGGTGTTGCGGCGCCCTCAGTACCTCGTCGACGGTGCCCCGCTCCGCCGCGCGGCCCGCGTACATCACCATGATGTCGTCGGCCATGTCGGCGATGACTCCGAGGTCGTGCGTGATGAAGATGATCGCCGAGCCGAACTCCTGCTGGAGGTCCTTCAGCAGATCCAGGATCTGCGCCTGGACGGTGACGTCCAGGGCTGTGGTCGGCTCGTCGGCGATCAGCAGGTCGGGGTCGCAGACCAGCGCCATCGCGATCATCGCGCGCTGGCGCATACCGCCGGAGAACTGGTGCGGATAGTCCTTCGCCCGCTGTCTCGGGTTGGGGATGCCGACCTTCCCCAGCATGTCCACCGCCCGCTCCCAGGCGGCCTTCTTCGAGGCGCGCATGTGCTTCATATAGGGCTCGGCGATCTGCCGGCCCACCGTGTAGTACGGCGACAGCGCGGTGAGCGGGTCCTGGAAGATCATGGCGGCCTTGTTGCCGCGCAGCTTCTCCAGCTCCGACTCCCGGGCGGTGGTCAACTCCTTGCCGTCCAGCAGGATCTCGCCCTCGACGGTGGTGAACATCGGGTTGTGCAGGCCGAGGATCGTCAGGTTGGTCACCGACTTCCCCGAGCCCGACTCGCCCACGATGCCCAGCGTGCTGCCCCGCTCCAGGTCGAACGAGAGCCCGTCCACGGCCCGTACGACGCCGTCCTCGGTCCGGAAGCTGACGTGCAGGTCCCGCACCGAGAGGAACGCGCCCTCGTCGGCCGGGACCGGGGCGCCGGCCTCCTTGGTCAGAGTGCTCACGTCAGTGCTCCTCAGACAGTTCCTCAGCGCGGCCTAGGCCAGCCGCACCCGCGGGTCGATGAAGGCGTACGCGGCGTCGACGACGATGTTGCAGAGCAGAATCATGGTGGCGGAGAACAGCATCACACCCAAGAGGAGCGGCAGATCGCTGAAGAACACCGACTCCACCGCCAGCCGGCCGAGCCCGGGGAGTCCGAAGGTGTACTCCGTGATGATGGCGCCGCCGAGCAGCGAGCCGAGGTCGATGCCGAAGATGGTGACGATGGGGATCAGCGAACCGCGCCAGGCGTAGCGGAAGAAGACGTACCGTCTGGACATGCCCTTGGCGCGGGCGGTGCGGACGTGTTCCTCCTGGAGCTGCTCGATCATCGACGAGCGGGACATACGGGTGTACTGCGAGGCGAAGATGGTGGACAGGACGACCCACGGGATGATCAGTCCCGTGAACCAGGCCCCCGGGTTCTCGGTGATCGGGTTGTAGGCCGGTTTGTCGAAGACCTGCGCCTGGTAGACGAGGATCGCCAGGGCGAGCGGGCCGAGGAAGTAGATCTGCATCGAGCTGATCACCATCGCGCCGGCCGTGAAGGTCTTGTCGACGAGCGTGCCGCGCTTCCACGCGGCGATCAGTCCGGTGCCGAGGCCGACGATCAGGAAGCAGACGGCCCCGCCGAGGGTCAGCGAGACGGTGGTGGGCAGCCGGTCCATCAGGGTGCCCCACACCTGCTCGTTGGAGTGGTACGAGTAGCCGAAGCAGGGGGCGGGGCAGGGGCCCTGGGCGAAGTCGTCGCTGCCCGAGACGAGGTTGGTCAGGAAGATCCAGTACTGCTCGGGGATCGGCTTGTCGAGGCCGAGCACCCGGTGCAGGTTCTCCAGGTTGGCCGGGGTGCATGTCTTGCCGCACATCAGGAGCGCCGGGTCGCGCGGCATCCCGAAGAACAGCAGGAACGCGACGATGCTCAGCAGGAAGAGGATGATCACGGCGCCGAGGGACCGGCGGACCAGGAAGCGCAGCATGACAGGCAGCTCTCAGACGTCGACGGACTCGAGGACCTCTGCGGCGGCACCCGGCGCGCCACGACGAGGCGGGCGCACCGAGTGCCGGGCGGGCGGGGTTACTTGACGTACAGGCGGCGCGGGTCGACGCCGGCGATGACGTCGTCGTAGACGAGTCCGCCGATCTTGGATCCGGCGATCTGGATCTGCTTGTAGTAGGCGGTCGGTACGACGTTGACGACCTTGGTGAGCAGGTACTCGTTGAGCTTCTCCCACTCGGCCGCGGCCTTGGCGGGGTCGGTGATCTTGTTGATGCGGTCGATCTCGCTGTTCACCTTGGGGTCGTTGATCTGCGAGTAGTTCTGCGCGCCCTCGGCGATCACGCGCCCGTCGTACAGCGGCGGAATCACGGTCGAGGCGGAGGGCCAGTCGGCGCCCCACGCGGTGTGGAAGATGTCGTAGTTGTTGTCCAGCTTGCTGACCTGGTCGTAGTAGGTCTCGGCCGGGATCTCCTGGCGCTGGACGTCGAAGCCCGCCTTCTCCAGACCGGCCGCCATGGCGGTGGAGTACTGCTGGCCTTCCTGGGAGTTGATGTAGCCGAAGGTCAGCTTCATGCCGACCTTGCCGGCCTCCTCCAGGAGCTTCTTGGCCTTCGCCGGGTCACCGGCGGGCTTCTTCTTCTTGCCGAACGGGTCGAAGGCGGGGTCGTAACCGGTGACGGTCGGGCTGATGATGCCGCCCGCGACCTCCATCGCGTCGGTGCCGCCGTAGGCCCGCACGAACGGCGTGACCGGCAGGGCGTACGCGATGGCCTGACGGATCTTGATGTCCTTCATGGCCGGGTGGCTCATGTTGATGTTGACCTGGCCGACGTAGGGCTGGAAGCCGATCACCGTGCGGGACTTCATCTTCGGGTCGCGCAGGACCTTGGACAGGTTGCCCGCATCGACCGAGTTCTGCCAGCTGACGGAGGTCTTGTCGGCGCCGCTGTCGGCGACGAGCGCCTTGGTGGAGTCCTCGTACTGCTGGTTGAAGGTGATGTTGAACCGGTCGACGTACTGGTTGCGGATCGGGTCGGTCGCGGGGTCCCAGTTGGTGTTCTTCACCAGCACCATCGACTTGCCGGACTTGAACGACTCGATCTTGTACGGCCCGGTCACCACCGGGGCCTTGTCGTACTTCTCCTTGGTGTCACCCTTCTGGGAGACCACCGCGTAGCCCGTCATGGCCAGCGCGTACGGTAGCTCGGGGTGCGCGGACTTGAACTTGAAGACGACGGTCTTCTCGTCCGGCGTCTCGAGGAGGCTGTCCGGGAAGTGCTTGCCCTTGTACGGGCCGTCCGGCAGCAGCTTGCGGTAGTCGGCGCCCGGGGTGTCGGCCAGCCACTGCTGGACGTACGGCGGCCCCTGGTTGATGAAGGACGCGAACTGCCGCTCGAAGGTGTGCCGGACGTCGACGGAGGTGATCGGGGAACCGTCCTCGAACTTGATGCCGTCCTTGAGCGTGTACTTCCAGGTCTTGCCGCCGTCCGTGGTGGTACCGGAGTCCGTGGCCAGGTCGCCGACGATCTCGTGCTTGCTGCCGTCGTTGCTGGTGGACTTGTAGCCGGTGAGACCTCTGTGCAGCAGCTGCGCGACGACCATCTCGTTCTGCACATAGACCTGCGCGGGGTCGAGGTGGGCGTAACTGTCGCGGGCGGGCACCGAGATGGTGCCGCCGGGCTTGGCTCCGGGGACCTCCGCGGCGGGCCCCTTGGAGGCCGCCTCGTCGCCGAACTTGATGGCGGCCTGCTGCCGTTCGGCGTTCTGCTTCTGTTCCTTGTCGTTGCCGCCGCCCTTGCTGCCGCCCTCGCTGCACCCGGTCAGCACCAGTGCGCCGGCCGCGAGCACCGAGATTGCCGCGTATACGTGGCGTCCGCCCCTACTCATCACTCAGTTACCACCCATCTGTGTGTCACCAGTGCCAAGGAAGTGCCGAAGTGCGAAGGAAGTGCCAACCAGTGGTTCAGCGCGCCGTCTTGGGATCGAAGGCGTCCCGGACGGAGTCCCCGAGCAGGTTGAACGCGACGATGAAGATGATCATCGAGATGCCGGGGAAGAACATGTAGGTGATGTCGTTCTGCATCACGAGCTCGGTGGACGCCTTGGAGAACATCTGCCCCCAGTCCGGCGTCGGTTCGACGATGCCCACGCCGAGGAAGGACAGGCCGGCCTCGGCGGTCACGAAGTTGGGAAGCATGTAGGTGCCCTGTACGAGGATCGGGGTGACCACGTTCGGCAGGATCTCCCTGCGGATGATCCGCCACGGCGGGGCCCCGCTCACCTTGGCCGCCTCGATGAACTCCCGTTCTCGCAGGGCGAGTGTGGTGCCCCGGAGGATCCGCCCGAGGCTCATCCAGCCCAGGAACCACTGCACGAGGATCAGCGCGACCACCCGGACGTAGACGGGAGTCTCGTCGCGCGGGCTGACGAACAGTGAGACCACGACCGGCATGCTGGCGATGAAGAACAACTGGGCCGGGAAGGCGAGCAGGAAGTCGATGATCCTGCTGAGCCAGTAGTCCGTCCTCCCGCCGAGATAGCCGGCCGTGACGCCGAGCAGGATGCCGGTGAGCACGGTCGCGAGCGTCACGGCGACCGAGATCCCGAGCGAAGTCCTGATGCCGTAGAGCAACTTGGTGAAGACGTCGTATCCGTTGCCCGGTTCGAGGCCGAACCAGAACTCGCCGCTGATCCCGCCGTTGGGCTGCACGGGCACGCCCGCGCTGTCGAACAGCTCGGGCCGTTCGTCGGCGTACACCGTGTACGGGTTCTTGCCGTACAGCCAGGAGATGACCGGGGCGAGCAGGCCGATCAGGAAGAAGAAGAGGACGACATAGGCAGAGATCACGCCGGTGCGGTCGCGCTTGAAGCGGATCCACATCAGCTGGCCGGGGGAACGCCCGACGAGCTGCTCCTCCTCCCCCTGCACCGCCGGCGGTGGTTCGCCGTCCGCGATGACCGAGGTCCCGCCACCCTCAATACCGATACGACTTGTCACGTTTCGCCCGTTTCGCTGGTATGGGTATGCCAAAGCGAGGCGTGCGGAAGTCCGCAGCCGGACGCGCGTAGGAGGTGTTCGCCCAGCCCTCCGACACCCCTGACGGAGGATCAGGCCACCCCTATTGCTCGTGAGTCGACACTGTCCCCACAGTGCGAGACCCATTGACCCGAGCGCTGCCGCTAACTATCTGCCATGAGCCAACTACCGACCACCGTCTTTAAATCTCAATTCAGTCACAGCTCACGCCTAGATCTTCCAAAATCCGGACAAAGTGTTTGCGGGGAGAAGGGCGCGAAACGGACTTGTTACATGGCTATCGTGCGAGGATCTCCGCATTTCGGACATGGGGGCGACTCTCGGCCAGTAAAAAACGGCTTGCAAAAAAGCCCGGGCTCCCCCTAGTAGGGGGAGCCCGGGCTCAAGTGTCCGGGAATCAGCCGTGCTTGGCGCGGCTCGCGGCGCGGGCACGCTCGCGGGCGTCCAGGTTCACCTTGCGGATGCGCACCGCCTCCGGGGTGACCTCGACGCACTCGTCGTCGCGGCAGAACTCCAGGGACTGCTCCAGGGAGAGCTTGCGGGGCGGCACGATCGCCTCGAACGAGTCGGCCGAGGAGGACCGCATGTTCGTGAGCTTCTTCTCCTTGGTGATGTTCACGTCCATGTCGTCGGAGCGCGAGTTCTCACCGACGATCATGCCCTCGTACACCTCGGTACCCGGGTCCGTGAACAGCACGCCGCGCTCCTGCAGGTTGGTCATCGCGAACGCGGTGACGGCACCGGCGCGGTCGGCGACCAGCGAACCGTTGTTACGGGTCTGCAGGTTGCCGAACCAGGGCTCGAAGCCCTCGTGGATGGAGTGGCCGATGCCGGTGCCGCGGGTCTGGGTCAGGAACTCGGTCCGGAACCCGATGAGACCGCGCGAGGGCACCACGAACTCCATGCGCACCCAGCCCGACCCGTGGTTGGACATGTTGTCCATACGGCCCTTGCGGACACCCATGAGCTGCGTGACCGCGCCCATGTGCTCCTCGGGGACGTCGATCGTCATGCGCTCGACGGGCTCGTAGACCTTGCCGTCGACGTCCTTGGTGACGACCTGCGGCTTACCGATGGTCAGCTCGAAGCCCTCGCGGCGCATCTGCTCGACCAGGATGGCCAGCGCCAGCTCACCACGGCCCTGCACCTCCCAGGCGTCCGGGCGCTCGGTGTCGAGGACGCGGAGCGAGACGTTACCGATCAGCTCGCGGTCGAGGCGGTCCTTGACCTGACGGGCGGTGACCTTGCGGTCCTTGACGGCCGCCTTGTTGTCGGCGCCCTTGCCGGTGCCGCCACGGCCGACCAGCGGCGAGGTGTTCGTGCCGATGGTCATGGAGATCGCGGGCTCGTCGACCGTGATCAGCGGCAGCGGAATCGGGTTCTCGGTGTCGGCGAGGGTCTCGCCGATCATGATGTCCGGGATACCGGCGACCGCACAGATGTCACCGGGGCCGGCCTTCTCGGCGGGCTTGCGGGTCAGCGCCTCGGTCATCATCAGCTCGCTGATGCGGACGTTGCTGATGGAGCCGTCGCGCTTGATCCAGGCGACCGTCTGGCCCTTGCGCAGCTCGCCCTGCTCGACGCGGACCAGCGCGATACGTCCGAGGAAGTTGTCCGCGTCCAGGTTGGTGACGTGCGCCTGGAGAGGGGCCTCCTCGTCGTAGGTCGGGGCCGGGATGTGCTCGAGGATGGTGGAGAAGAACGGCTCCAGGCTGGTCGAGTCGGCCGGGACCGTGCCGTTCTCCGGCTTGGTCAGCGAGGCGATGCCGTCACGGCCGCAGGCGTAGACGATCGGGAACTCGATCTGCTCCTCGTCGGCGTCCAGGTCGAGGAAGAGGTCGTAGGTCTCGTTGACGACCTCGTCGATCCGGGAGTCCGGGCGGTCCGTCTTGTTGATGCACAGGATGACGGGCAGGCGCTGCTGCAACGCCTTGCGCAGCACGAAGCGGGTCTGCGGCAGCGGGCCCTCGGAGGCGTCGACCAGCAGCACGACACCGTCGACCATCGACAGACCGCGCTCGACCTCGCCGCCGAAGTCGGCGTGGCCGGGGGTGTCGATGATGTTGATGGTGATGACGTCCCCCCCGTCCTTCGGGTGGTACTTCACCGCCGTGTTCTTGGCCAGGATCGTGATGCCCTTCTCACGCTCCAGGTCGTTCGAGTCCATCATGCGGTCGTCGACGCCTTCGAGCTGGTGCGCGGCGAAGGCGCCGGCCTGCTTCAGCATGCCGTCGACGATGGTGGTCTTGCCGTGGTCGACGTGGGCGACGATGGCGACGTTGCGGATGTCGTGGCGCGTGGCCATATTGCGGCGTACTCCCGGAGTGGTGAGGACGGCTCTCGCGTACGTGTTGGACGCGGGCCCTGCCGGGCTGGACACGCCACGGCCTCACCCCATGGTACGGGGCCGCTCCCGTTGAGGCTCGCCGGGATACATCGGTGCAGGTGGGGGTGGGTTTGGGGGTGCGTTACCCCGGGTCAGTTGGGCGACGCGCCTGCCGACGGTCCCGTGCTCTTCCTCAGGAAGCCCATGTCCTCGTACACCGGCGTCCCGAAGCCGAAGGCTCCCGCGTTGGCGACGTTCGTCCTCGCCGCCGTGAGCTGGGGGCGCTGGAAGAGGGGGATGGAACCGGCCGCCGCCCAGATGCGGGAGTCCGCCTTGCGGATCAGGGCACGGGACTCGGACTCGTCCAGCGTGGCGACGGCCTCGTCGAAGAGCTGGTCGACCTGGTCGGTGCCGACCCGCGTGTAGTTCTGCTCGACGTTCAGCGAGCCGTCGGCGGCCGGCACGGGCTTGGCGTAGATGGGCCGGGCGTCGGTCGCGGGGTAGGCGGAGGCCGGCCAGGAGTAGAGGGCGAGGTCGTACTGGCCGGACGCGATGTGGTCCTTGAAGTAGCTCTCGTCCGCGACCTTGGTGATCACGGTACGGATCCCGACCCGCTCCAGCATGATCCCGATCCGGTCCGCCACCGTGCGCAGCGTCTGCGACCCCTCTCCCGACGGCACCACGAAGCGCAGCGTCAGCGCCTTGCCGTCCTTCGCCAGCGGCCGCGCCGCCGCGCCCGCCGGTGCGGGGGTGCCCTGCGGGGCGTACGCGCCGGGCGCCCCGCCCGGCTGGAGCTGCTTGTTGCCGTACTGCTTGCCGTCCTGGGCGAGGTGCTTGCCCGTGCGGCCCTCGTCGTCGTCCGCCTTGTTGTCCTCCCCGACGATGTACGTCCCGTCGTCCTCGCCCTCGGAATCCGAGTCCTTCTTCGGCTTCTTCGCCCCGCTCCCCTCCGGCTTCTCGCCCTTCTCGCCCTTCTTCTCGCTCTTCTTCTCCTTCTCTCCGCTCTCCCTCTTCTCCGCCTCGCTCCCCGCCGCCTTCTCCCCCTTCTTCTTCTCCTTCTCGACCGGCCCGCCCGGCACCCACCCGGCATCCGCGAGCAGGGCCTGTGCCTCCGCGGTGTCCTGGTCGCCGATCGCGCCGCTGTTGTCGGCGTACGCCGCCTGGCCGGACAGCGCGAGATGGCTACCGACCGGCTCGGCGGGCAGGCCGAGCGGGGACAGGATCAGCTTCGCCAGCTTCTCGCGGTCGATGGCGCGTGCCACCGCCCGCCGCACCCGTTCGTCGGCGAACGGACCGTCGCCGCCGTTGAGGGCGAGCTGGGTGTACGCCGGCTCCAGCGACTTGCGTACCTCGAAGCCCCGGAACCTCGCCTTGTCCCGCCGCTGCCTGGGGGTCAGGGTGCGCCGGTCCGGGCCCATCCGCGGTGACGCGGAACTGAGCGGCGTACCGGAGGCGCCGGCGGTCACCGGTCGCGGCGGTGCGGCGAGCGCGATGCGCCGGGCCGCGGTGGGGTCGACCTCGGCGAGGTCGAGCCGCCCGGCGGCCAGCGCGGCGGCCCGCTCGTCGCGCGGCACGGCCCGCAGCACGATCTCGTTCAGCTTGGCCCGCTCCCCCCACCAGCGGGGGTTGCGGGTGAGCGTGACCTCGTCGTCCTTGCGGTCGATCCTCTTCACCGTGAACGGCCCGGCGGTGACCTTGAGCTTGCGCCGCGCCCCGTCGTTGAACGAGTCCGGCGTGCCCATGACCTCTTTCGGGTACAGCGGCGAGAACAGGGACCGCCAGTCCGCGTACGGCCGTCCGAAGGTGACCCGCACCTCCAGGTCGTTGTCGCCCCGCTCGATCTTCTCGATGCGGTCGTAGCCGGCGTTGCGGGCGGTCCAGTAGGCGCTGTCCTTGCCGGACAGGGCCCGCCACTGGGCGGAGAAGTCGGCGGCGCCGATCTCGCGGCCGTCGCTCCAGACGGCCTGCTGGTTGAGCTTGTACAGGACGACCTGCTTGGGCTCGGTCTCGACGATCTTGGCCGACTCCAGATAGGCCGGGTTGCGCTCCGGACGCCCGCTCGCGTCGAGCCGGAACATCGACGGCAGGGTGGCCTGCGCGATCCGGTTCGTGGTGGCGTCGGCGTCCGACTGGAAGGTGTTCAGCGTCTCCGGCACGGCGTCCACGGCCCACCGCAGGGTGCCGCCGTCGGCGACCTCGCTCCGGCCGGCCGGCGCGATGTCCTGTCCGGCCAGCGGCTTGCCTGCCGGGTCCGGGTCGCTGCAACCGGCGAGGGCGGGCACGGTGAGCACCGCCGCGGTCAGGAAGACGACAGAGCGCATGACCGCGCTGCGGCCTGGCCTGGATCCGACGCCGTCGTGGGACATCTCCGTACCTCCGGGGAGCGGCTCCCGCCGGTGACAATATGTGCGTTCTGATCACTTTTGGCGGTATTTTGGAGTTGATCAGATGTAAGGCACCCCACTGAAGAGGAAAGGGTTCGTCCGGCGGAGCCGACACGGCGGCGAGTGCGAACAAGCTCACCCATGCGGAGCAACGCGCCCGTCGCACTTCCTTCGACTCCCCGGCGTACACAGAGCGCGTGCGGGCGCGCGTCGGAGGCGTGCAATCCGCCAATCGCTGCACATGCCTTCACAGAGGCAGGTGTGACGCGCGACACTCGCAGGCGCATGAACGTTGCCACCCAGGGCCGAAGGGCCCACAGAAGTGAGGTCACGTCATGTCCGTGCAAGACGACCTGACAGCTGTCCAGCGCTGCCTCGACGACCTGGCCCGGTCCATGGGCCGCCTCGAGCAGCAGCTGGGCACCGGCGGGCTGGAGATGCGCCGTGTGCGCACCGACGCCGACCATCTGCGCGAGAGCGTGGCGCTGCTGCGGGAGTCCGCCGCGTCGCCGGGCGGGCAGCGCAGGCCGGAGCTCGTCACCATCCCCGACACGCCGTACGACGACTCTCTGTGGATCGACACGGACGACGAGGGTCTCGGCGCCCGGGACCGCCGCGCCCCCTGATCCCACCCCCTGACCCGACCGGAGTCATGCATTGGCCACTGGTACGGAACCCCATCTGAACAGCGGCGGCGTACGAACCGGTACGCGCGCCGCGATCACCGCCCCGCACCTGCGGACCGACCGCTGGTGGCTGGCCCCGGCCGCCACCGCGGCCGGTCTGCTGGCGTTCATCGTGTACTCGACGTGGCGGGCCTTCGCCAACGCGGACTACTACGCGGCGCCGTACGTCTCCCCGTTCTACTCGCCCTGTCTCGCCGAGAACTGCGAGTCCATGCGCGCCGGGCCGAACTGGGACCTGTTCGGGAGCTGGTGGGGCATCTCCCCCGCGATCATCATCCTGATCTTCCCGCTCGGCTTCCGCCTGACCTGCTACTACTACCGCAAGGCCTACTACCGCGGCTTCTGGATGTCGCCCCCGGCCTGCGCCGTGGCGGAGCCGCACAAGAAGTACTCCGGTGAGACCCGCTTCCCGCTGATCCTGCAGAACATCCACCGGTACTTCTTCTACGCCGCGCTCCTGGTCGCCGGGATCCTGACGTACGACACCGTGCTCGCCTTCCGCGACGAGAACTACGAGTGGGGCCACATGGGTCTCGGCACCCTCGTCTTCCTCGCCAACATCGTGCTGATCTGGGCGTACACCCTGTCCTGTCACTCCTGTCGGCACATCGTCGGCGGCAAGCTCAAGCACTTCTCCAAACACCCCGTGCGCTACCGCATGTGGCAGTGGATCGGGAAGCTCAACGCCCGCCACATGCTGCTCGCCTGGGCGTCGCTGGTGAGCGTGGCGCTCGCCGACTTCTACGTGTATCTCGTCGCGTCCGGGGTCTTCGACGATCCGCGCTTCTTCTAGATTGAGTGGGGACTGAAACCAATGTCCGTGGTCGAACGGCAGGAGTGGGACGTCGTCGTGGTCGGCGCCGGGGGCGCGGGCCTGCGTGCGGCGATCGAGGCGCGTGAGCGGGGCGCCCGTACGGCCGTGATCTGCAAGTCGCTGTTCGGCAAGGCGCACACCGTGATGGCCGAGGGCGGCATCGCGGCGGCCATGGCCAACGCCAACCCGCACGACAACTGGCAGGTCCACTTCCGCGACACCATGCGCGGCGGCAAGTTCCTCAACCAGTGGCGGATGGCCGAGCTGCACGCGCAGGAGGCGCCGGAGCGGGTGTGGGAGCTGGAGACGTGGGGGGCGCTGTTCGACCGTACGAAGGACGGCCGTATCTCGCAGCGCAACTTCGGCGGCCACGAGTACCCGCGCCTCGCACACGTCGGCGACCGCACCGGCCTGGAACTGATCCGCACCCTGCAGCAGAAGATCGTCTCGCTGCAGCAGCAGGACAAGAAGGAGACCGGCGACTACGAGTCCCGTCTGAAGGTCTACCAGGAGTGCACGGTCACGAGGATCCTCAAGGACGGTAGCCGGGTCTCCGGCGTCTTCGCGTACGACCGCGAGACCGGCCGTTTCTTCGTCCTCGAAGCCCCCTCCGTGGTGATCGCGACGGGCGGGATCGGCAAGTCCTTCAAGGTGACGTCGAACTCGTGGGAGTACACCGGCGACGGGCACGCGCTGGCGCTGCTCGCCGGGGCCCCGCTGCTGAACATGGAGTTCGTGCAGTTCCATCCGACGGGCATGGTCTGGCCGCCGTCGGTGAAGGGGATCCTGGTCACGGAGTCGGTACGTGGCGACGGAGGGGTGCTGCGCAACTCCGAGGGCAAGCGGTTCATGTTCGACTACATCCCCGACGTCTTCAAGGAGAAGTACGCCGAGTCGGAGGAGGAGGGCGACCGCTGGTACGAGGACCCGGACAACAACCGGCGTCCTCCGGAGCTGCTCCCGCGTGACGAGGTGGCGCGGGCGATCAACGCCGAGGTGAAGGCGGGCCGGGGCTCGCCGCACGGCGGAGTGTTCCTGGACGTCTCGACGCGGATGCCGGCGGAGGTCATCCGCCGTCGCCTGCCCTCCATGTACCACCAGTTCAAGGAGCTGGCGGACGTGGACATCACCGCGGAGGCGATGGAGGTCGGGCCGACCTGCCACTACGTGATGGGCGGCGTCGCGGTCGAGTCCGACACGGCGGCGGCGCGCGGGGTCCCGGGCCTCTTCGCGGCCGGTGAGGTCGCCGGCGGCATGCACGGCTCGAACCGTCTCGGCGGAAACTCCCTCTCCGACCTGCTGGTGTTCGGCCGCCGGGCGGGCTGGCACGCCGCCGAGTACGCGGCGGCGCGGGCCTTCGAACGCCCCGAGGTCAGCGATATCCAGGTCGACTCGGCGGCGGCGGAGGCGCTGCGGCCGTTCTCGGCGGAGGGCCCGGCCGGGGGCGAGGACGACGGGCGCCCGCCGGAGAACCCGTACACCCTCCACCAGGAACTCCAGCAGGCCATGAACGACCTGGTCGGCATCATCCGGCGCGAGGGCGAGATGGAGCAGGCGCTGGAGAAGCTCGCCGAACTGCGCGTACGGGCCCGTCGAGCCGGGGTCGAGGGGCACCGCCAGTTCAACCCCGGCTGGCACCTCGCGCTCGACCTGCGGAACATGCTGCTGGTCAGCGAGTGCGTGGCGCGGGCGGCGCTGGAGCGCACGGAGTCGCGGGGCGGACACACCCGCGAGGACCATCCGACGATGGACCGCAAGTGGCGCAACATCAATCTGCTGTGCCACCTCGCCGACCCGACGGGCGGCCTCGCGGCCACCGATCCGGAACGCGGCCAGATCGATCTCGTACGCGAGACCACCGAACCCGTCCGACAGGACCTGCTGGCTCTCTTCGACAAGGAAGAGCTGGTCAAGTACCTCGCCGAAGAGGAGCTCTACCAGTGAGCAGCTACGAGGCCCGTTTCAAGGTGTGGCGGGGCGATGTGCGGGGCGGCGGCCTGGAGGACTTCAAGGTCGAGGTGAACGACGGCGAGGTGGTCCTCGACATCATCCACCGGCTCCAGGCCACCCAGGCGCCCGATCTCGCCGTCCGCTGGAACTGCAAGGCGGGCAAGTGCGGTTCGTGTTCCGCCGAGATCAACGGGCGGCCGCGGCTGCTGTGCATGACGCGGATGTCGGTGTTCACCCCGGAGGAGACGATCACCGTCACCCCGCTGCGGGCGTTCCCCGTCGTACGGGACCTGGTCACGGACGTCGGCTTCAACTACACCAAGGCCCGCGAGGTCCCGGCCTTCGTCCCGCCGGAGGGTGTGGGCCCCGGCGAGTACCGGATGATGCAGGAGGACGTGGACCGCTCGCAGGAGTTCCGCAAGTGCATCGAGTGCTTCCTGTGCCAGGACACCTGCCATGTCGTGCGCGACCACGAGGAGAACAAGCCGGCGTTCGCGGGCCCGCGCTTCCTGATGCGGATCGCCGAGCTGGACATGCATCCGCTGGACGCGGCGGGCGAGGCCGGCCTGGACCGCAAGAAGACCGCCCAGGACGAACACGGTCTCGGCTACTGCAACATCACCAAGTGCTGCACGGAGGTCTGCCCCGAGGGCATCAAGATCACGGACAATGCGCTGATCCCCCTGAAGGAACGGGCCATCGACCGCAAGTACGACCCGTTGGTGTGGCTGGGCTCGAAGATCGGGAGGCGCTCGTCACAGGCGTGAGGCGCCCGCGGTAGGGCGCCCCGTGCTTCTGCCTCTTCACTCCGCCCCACCCTGGACGCACCCCGGTCGCGCGGGGCCATTGGTGCCCATACGCTCCGAAATGTGACGTCATCCTTGATCCGGGGCCGGCCGCGGCGTGGGCGCTCGCAGATATCGGTGCGGGTGGTGCATGCGCTGTTGGGCGTGCTGGTCGGGGTGGTGTGGCTGGTGCTGCCCGGTCTGCCGGCCGGTGGCGGGGGTGCGGTCGCGGGCGGGGTGGAGCGGCCCGTCGCCGGGGCGGTGGGGCAGCGGGAGGACGAGGGGAGTTCCGCCGTCGACTTCGTGCTGCCGGTGGCGGCCGTTGTCGTGGTGGGTGCGCTCGCGGGGTACGGGTTCGTGCGGCGCAGGCGGCGGGCCCGGGGCCGTACGACTCCCGGTGGGGCGGCGGCGCAGGTCGCGGAGCAGCCCGTCGGCAAGCTCGACGAGCGGGCGCGGGCCTCGCTGGTGGCTGCCGACGACTGGGTGCGGGTCAGCGGCGAGGAGCTGGGGTTCGTCGCGGGGCGGTTCGGGGCGGGGGACGTCGAGCGTGTCGAGCCCTTCGCGCGGGTTCTGCGGGACGCGGAGGCCGAGTTGGCGGTGGCGTTCGGGATGCGGTGGCAGTTCGAGGGCGGGATGCCGGAGGAGGTCGCGGCTCGGCGGCACGCGCTGGCGGGGATCGTCGGGCGGTGCGAGGAGGCGGGGCGGCTGCTGGATGCGCGGGCCGCCGCGTTCGACCAGGTTCGGGGGCTGGAGGAAGGGCTGGGCGGCGGGCTGGGGCACGCTCTGGCCGTCGCCGAGGGACGGTTCCGGGAGCTGACCGGGCGGGCGGCGGTTGCCGGTGCGGTACTGCGGGAGTGCGGTGAGCGCTACGTCCCCTCCGCGACCGCCGGCATCGCAGGACACGTCGAACAGGCCAAGGACCGGCTGGTGTTCGCCACGACCCGCCTCAACCACGCCCGCCAGTCCGCCGACTTGGGCGAGACCGAACGCGCCGCGGCCCAGCTGCGCGCCGCCGAGGGCGCCATCGCCCAGGCCACCGCCTTCATCAACGGCGTCGAACGACTCGCCGACGACCTCACGACAGCCGCGACGCTGGTACCGGCCGCGCTTACGGGCGGTGAGGTGGAGATCGCCGGGGCGCGGGGGTCTAGGGCGTGGATCGCCGGGGCGAGGGGGTCAGGGGCGGAGGTGGTGGCGGCGAGCGGTGAGGGGGAGGCCGCCGGGGCGAGGGGGCCGAGGGCGTGGATCGCCGGGGCGAGGGCGGAGCGGGGCGGGAGGGCCGACGGGGAAGGGAGCGGCGCCGGGGCGCGGGAGGCCGGGGCCGGGACGAGGGCAGAGGGCGCCGCGAGGACCGGCGATCAAGAGGACAGCGCCGAGGCGCGGACGTCGGCCGCAGGGCCGAGGGCGGAACCGGGCGGGATGACCGGCGGTGACGAGAGCGGCGCCGGGGCCGGGGGGCCGTACGAGGATGTCCCTCTCGGCGAGCTGCGTGCCCGGGTCGGGCATGCCGATCTCGTGCTGGCCGGTGTGCGGGAGGAGTTGGCGTCGGGGCGGCCGTACGATCCCCTCGATCTGTTGCGGAGGATCGTGCGGGGCGTCGCGCCGGTCGCCGCGGGGCGGGCCTGGGTGATTCCGGCCGCCGCCCTGGTCTGCGCGCGCGGTGCCGTCGCCGGGGCGGACGACGTCGTCGCGACGCATCGTGCGGCCGTGGGCGCCGAGGCACGCACCCGGCTGGCGGAGGCACGGCGGCTGCTCGCTCCCCCGGTGCCCGCGCCGGCCGGGCGGGGCCCGCGTGAGGAGCTCGCCGACCTCGTCACGGCCGACACCCTGGGCCGGCGGGCCCGCGAGCTGGCCGAACAGGACATCCGCGTACACGGCCACCCCGCCGAGGCGCCGAGCGCAGACGTCGACGGACTCGCCGGGGCGCTCCTCGGCGGCATCCTGCTGGGCGGGAAGCCGGACGGCGGCGCCCCGGCCAGTTTCGGCGGACCGCACAGCCGGGACCGACGGGGCGGCATGGCCCTCGCGTGAGCCCCGTCGGACAGCGCACCCCTCAGAACAGGCTGAGCAGCGCCTCCGCCGGATCCGTGAGCCCGTTCTCGCCGTCCGGCAGCGGGAGTTCGAACCACACCGTCTTGCCGCGCGGGGTGCGGCGGGAGCCCCATGCCGCGCTGAGAAGTCCGACCAGCTGGAGGCCCCGGCCGCCCTCGTCGGTGTCGCGGGCGCGGCGGCGGCGTGGCTGGACCAGGCCGGAGTCCCAGACCTCGCAGACCAGCGTGCGGTCCAGCAGGAGCCGGAGTCGGATCTCGCCCTCGCCGTAGCGCAGGGCGTTGGTGACCAGTTCGCTGACCAGGAGTTCCGTCGTGTCGACCAGCGGCTCCAGATCCCACGACAGCAGCTGGCCGCGAGCGTACTCGCGGGCACGGCCCACACTGCGCGGCTCGCGCGGGAGGGTCCAGTCACCGACGGACCCGACGGGCAGCCCCTGAACACGTGCCATCAGCAGCGCGATGTCGTCCTCGCCGTGGTGGGTGTCGAGGGTGTTGAGGACGTGGTCGCAGACGTCCTCCAGCGGGCGGGCGGGGTCGGTGAGCGCACCCACGAAGGCCTGGAGGCCCTCGTCCAGCGGGTGGTCGCGTGACTCCACCAGTCCATCCGTGTAGAGCGCCAGCAGCGCGCCCTCCGGCAGCTCGACCTCCACCTCCTCGAACGGCTCACCGCCCACGCCCAGCGGCATCCCCGGCGGCACGTCGAGCATCAGCGCCGACTCGCCCGGCTCGACGAGGACCGGCGGCAGATGACCGGCGTTCGCGAAGGTGCAGCGGCGGGTGACGGAGTCGTAGACGGCGTACACACAGGTCGCCAGGTACACCTCGGACAGGTCCGCCTCACGCGGGCGGCGGGCGGCGCGGGTGGCCTGCTGGACGCCGCCGGGTGCGCCGAGGCCGCGCGCGATCTCGTCCAACGCCGAGAGGACCTCGGCCGGTTCGAGGTCCAGCAGCGCCAGGGTGCGTACGGCGGAGCGCAGTTCACCCATCGCGACGGCCGCGCGCAGGCCTCGCCCCATTACGTCGCCTACGACCAACGCCGTACGGTGCCCGGGCAGTTCGATGACGTCGAACCAGTCGCCGCCCACCTCGCTGGGCCGGTCGGAGGACGAGTTGCCGGGCAGATAGCGGCACGCGATGTCCAGGCCGGAGGCGACCGGGTCGCCGGGCGGCAGCAGGGACCGTTGCAGTATCAGCGCGCGCTCGTGCTCCCGCCGGTACAGCCGGGCGTTGTCGATGCAGACCGCGGCACGCGCGGCGAGTTCGACCGCCAGATCCCGGTCCCGTTCGCCGAACGGCTCGCTGCCCTTCGTACGGGCGAACTGCGCCAGTCCTACGACCGTGTCGTGGGCCATCATCGGCACCGCGAGCGTGGACTGCACCAGGCCGCCCTCCTCGCCGGGCACATGCTGTGGCCGGGCGGTGCGCAGGGCGTCCGCGCAGGGCGAGTTGAAGGGGTAGTGGTGCACGGCGCCGACCGCGACGGCCACACCGCCGCCCACGAAGGGCGCGTCGGAGACCGCGCTGGCGAAGGCGACCCGGCGCAGCTCGGCGCTGCCGTCGGCGAGGCCGGGCGGGGTCTCGTCACCGGCCAGCAGCCCCTGGTAGAGGTCGACGGTGGCCAGGTCGCAGAAGCCGGGCACCACCACGTCGAGGAGTTCGCGGGCCGTCGTCTCCAGGTCGAGGGAGTTGCCTATGCGGGCACCGGCCTCGTTCAGCAGGGCGAGATTGCGCCGGGCGGCGGCGGCCTCGCGGGCGGCGGCGCGGCGGGCGGTGATGTCGGTTCCGAGCCAGGCGATGCCGATGGGGCGGCCGCTGCCGCTGCGCACCCGGTAAAGGTTGACGGACCAGTGCCGGCGCTCGTCGGAGCCCGGCAGAAAGCCGGTGACGTGCATGTCCGTGATGGCGTCGCCGCTCTCCAGGACGCGGCGCAGGGTGGCCGAGACTCGGTCGGCCTCGGGACGCGGCAGATAGTCGTGGACGCCCTTGCCGCGGTGGTCGTCGGGTGTGCCGCCGAACAGGGAGGCGAACCGGTGGTTGGCGCGGCGTACCCGCAGGTCGGGGTCGATCAGCAGGAAGCCGAACGGGGATTGACCGAAAATCGCCTGCGAGGCAGCGAGGTCGGTCTCCATCCGGCGGAGGGTGCGCACATCCACGACGATGCACACGGCGGCCTTCTCGCCGTCCTCGGTCCGCGTCGGCATGACGTACACCTCGGCGAGACCGTCCTGGCCGGGCAGGCCGTCGATGTCGTCCGGCGTCCGGAAGGGGACGACGCCGGTCCACTCCCGCCCGTCCAGGATCTCGGCCATCTTGCGTTGGCCCTGCTCACGCCGGTCCGGGTCGATGAACGCCTCGATGGGGTCCATGCCCACCGCTCGCTCGGCCGGGATGCCGAAGAGCTGCTCGGCGCGCAGGCTCCACTGGTCGACCAGGCCGTCGGGGCCGATGGAGAAGGACGCGACCTTTATGTAGTCGTAGATCGACCCGGGCGGGCTGCTCTGCCAGACGGGGTCGCCGGGGCGGGGCTCGTCGAACGGGAAGGCGGGGTCATCCGTGGCGTCCCGAGTGGCCCGTGTGTCCTGTGAGGCTTGCGAGGCCTGTGTGTCGTGGGACCGCTCTCCCGCGGCCCTCGCCCTCGCGCCGTCCGACGGGTCCTCGGACTCCGTGGCCTTCGCTGGTATCTCGCTCACGCGAACCGTCCCCTCCAGCTCACCGCGTCCGGCACCGGTCACCGGCGGCGGCTGCCCGCAGTATCCAGCACTACGGCCCCGCACAACACGGTGTTCACGATCACAGCACGTTCCCGATCGTTTTCGGTCCCGGCCGCAGAAACACTTCCAGACTTCTAACCAGCGGACACGCAGTCGAATCACGCTGTTCGCCAACTGCCACTGGCCTGAACCATTCGTTCGACAGCGCGGGGGCCCACGTACACCTGCGCGGCCACCTGCACCCACACCTGCGCGGACGCCTACTGACGGGTTGTACAGGGCCCGGGGAGGCGACCCGGGTCCTCCGGCACCGCGAGCTCGAACCAGACGGTCTTGCCCGTGTTCCTGCCCGGTCTGGTTCCCCAGCGCTGCGAGGAGTGCGCCACGAGCTGGAGTCCGCGGCCGCTCTCGTCCTCGAGATGGGCGACGCGTTCGCGCGGTGGGTCCGGGAGCGGGTCGGAGACCTCGACCAGGAGGACGTCACCGAGGTGGTCGGGGCGGACCAGGCGTACACCGATCGGGCCGGTGGCGTGCCGCAGGGAGTTGGTCACCAGCTCGCTGACCAGCAGCGCCGCGATGTCGGCGAGACTGCCCAGCCCCCAGTCGCACAGCCGTGCCCGAACGGCGGCACGGGCCGCGCGCACGGCACCCGCCTCCGCGGGAAAGCTCCACTCGGCGCGGTCTCCTTCGGTGTCGATCACGCCGATCACTTCCCAGGCCAACGGGTTCACCCATGTCCGGTTTCGCGGGGTTAATGGGCACATACCCGATATTCAGGGGGCGGTACCGCGCGAAGGGTGGGCGACGGGGTGGGAATCCGGGAAGTTCCGGGCGCCGGTGCACTCGTTCAGGACCGCAGTCGCGCCGCGACCTCTTGGACCGCCGGCACGTCCTGGTCCAGCCAGTCCACGTCCCAGAGCTCCCCGGGGCTCAGCCAGCGCAGCGCGTCGTGGTCTTCGAGGGGCTCGGGTTCACCCGCGCCAGGGCGGAGACGGGCCGTCCACACATGCAGAACGTAAGGGGGTTTCAGCGGCCAGGTGCCCGGCACGCGCTCGATCACCTCGGCGTCCACGCCGAGTTCCTCCCGCAGTTCGCGCACGAGCGCCGCCTCGGGCGTCTCGCCCGGCTCGACCTTGCCGCCGGGCAACTCCCAGCGCCCGGCGAGTTCCACGGGCGCGCTGCGGCGCGCTGCGAGCAGACGGCCCCTGTCCAGCAAGGCGGCGCCGACCACGATCCGTTCCGTCATGCGCCGGAGCCTACGGGAGCTCAGGTGGGGTCAGTTGTCCGCACTGTCGCCGTTGTGCGCGACCCGCTCGACCCAGTACAGCTGCTTGTGTCCACGGCTGTCGAGGCTGTCCGCGATCTTCTGGGCCTCCGCCCGGGTCGCGTAGCGGCCCACGCGATAGCGATTGCCGTTGTCGTCCTGCCGGACGACGAGCCAGGGGAGAGTGATCGTGCTGTCGTTCATCGCGTCCCACCGCTCCTTCCCGCCCACCACCGGCTGCTCGCTCCCGTCCACCACCGCCCGTGTCCCGCTCGCGGCGTGTGCCGTGCCCCGCCCGCTAAGGAAACCGCAATCCGCATATGCCCGAGCCTACGCCTAACCTTTACGCAGCGAATACGGCTTTTCACAAAGAGGTACGCAACCAGCCAAGTCGCAGGGGGCGCACGGCACCGAACGCGCCGTGCGGAGACATCGATGCATCCGGTCACAGGCATGCCGCGCACGCCCGGGGCGACCTGCGAAAACGGCCAGATTCCAACGGCTGCTGAAGAGGCGGGAGTTGGGGCTCTGCCGGTGGCAACTGCCGTGAGGTGTGCGCTACCTCACGAACGAGTGCGCTACTTCACCGGGAGGTGATAGGCGACGCGGTACCGGTCCGCCGGGATCACCACGTCCGCGGTCTCCACCGGACGGCCGGACGCGTAGTAGGTGCGATGGACGACCAGCACCACATGACCGGGGACGCCGCCGAGCGCCAGCAACTCCTCGGCGAGGCCGGGGCGGGCGCCGACCTCCTCCGTGACGTTGTCCACGACGACGTCGATGGCCGCCATGCGCTCGACGACACCCATGCCGCCGAGCGGACCCTCCTCGGGCAGCATCACGGGAGTGCGGCCGGTGACGGCGAGGGGCTCCCAGGAGGTGGACAGCATCATCGCCTCGCCGGCGTCCCGGAAGAGGTACCGGGTGCACATCACTCGGTCACCGGGGCGGATGGCCAGCCGCTCGGCGACGGCGACGCTCGCCTCGGCCTGAGCGCTGCGGGATTCCCAGGTGCCGCGCGCCTCGCCGTCGGCCTGCTCCTGACGGAAGGGCGTCGCACCGCTCGGCGGGCGGAAGCCGGAGCGGGCGACCCGGCGGGGCACGGGGCGCTCCCGGACGTAGGTACCGGAGCCGGAGCGGCCCTCGACCAGCCCCTCGGCCATCAGCACCTTGCGCGCCTCCAGCGCGACGGTGTCCGAGACGCCGTACTCCTCGCGGATCCTGGCCTGGGACGGGAGGCGGGTGTGCGGGGGCAGCGAGCCGTCGACGATCTTCTTGCGGAGATCACCCGCGACGCGCAGGTACGCCGGCTGCTCACCGAAAGTCACTGGCCGCTCCCATCAGGCTGTACAGACAGCAACAGCGTGGCAACCATGAGTTGTCCGTTGCAAGCAAAGGCCAGAGAATCACTCGATGTGATGACTTGTGCCCGCCGGGGGCTTTACGCAGGCACTTTCTCCCCGCTATAGCCGCGCTCACACCTCGGGTCACACATCGAGACCGCCCGTACCCCCGCTCTCGTCACCGCTGCCGGAGTCGTCCTCGTACGTCGGCACGGTGGTTTCCAGGCCCAGAGCCTCGCGCGCGGTGACGGTGGCGGGGCCGTCCACGTACTCGTAGCCGTTGTCGTAGTGCGCGTAGTACGTGTCCGCGTCCTTCGCGGCGACCGCCCGCGCCCACTCCTTGTGGGCGTCCTCCATCTCCTTGATCAGGTCGGCGACCGGCTGCTTCGTGCCCGGCGCCCAAGTGTGCCCGCGCAGCGCCTCGATCTGCTCGCCGAGCACGGCGTGGACGTCCTTCGCCCACGCCTGGTTCGCCGCGAGGTCCTCCTCGGGGTATTCCTCGGGCTCCTCGTACAGCACCGTGTCGACGGCGTTGGCCGCGGACAGGAAGACGGTCTGGTCGGTGTCGAGCGTCGTCGGGTCGGCACGCAGCGAGCCGGTCAGCTTGCCGTTCTCCTCCGCGCTGCCGAACAGGCACGTGATCTCGCGGTCACCGAACCGCCAGCTCTGCCGGGACGGGATGAAGTAGTACACCTCCACGTCCTCCGGCACGGCCCAGGTGTCCATGGCGTAACCGTCCTGGAGCGCATAGCACTTGTCGTCGGCCGCCCGGCTGACCTCGTCGTCACCGGGGAAGTCGCCGCCCGGCAACGTGACGACCCCGAAGACCTCGCCGTCGTGCGGGCCGGCGCAGGACACCTCGTCGACGTCGTACGCGTCCCCCTCCAGGTTGCCGCTGGGCGAGTCGAAGCAGTCGCCCTTGGCGAGCGCGTAGGCGGTGCGGTCGCCGCTCGCCGCGCCCTTGAAGCCCTCCCAGAACTCCGAGGCGGAGCCGGTGGACAGCGCCAGCGCCCACAGCACCAGCCCGACGCCGGACAGGATGGAGCCGGCGACCGCCATGCCCTTGCCGCGCTCGCCCTTCTTCTTGATCTGCGCCAGCGCGATCAGACCCAGCACCAGCCCCACGGCCGGCACGAAGCAGAGGATGCCGAGGACGAGGGCACCGATGGCGACGCCGTTGACGGGCGCGGGGCGGCCGTAGGGGCCGTACGCGCCGTAGGGATAGCCGTACGGTCCCTGGGCGCCGGGTGCGCCATGGCCGTACGGCGACGGCGGGGGCGACGGCGGTGCGTACTGGCCCTGCGCGGACGGCCCTTGGGCCTGCTCCGGGGACCCTTGTGGCTGGTGGGGTCCGGGAGGCGGAGGTATGGACACGGGTACCGTGCTCCTGGTTCAGGCGGCGGTGCCGGGGGCGGGAACGGGCGTACGACTGGGCGAATGGTAAGCGCGGGGCGAGGGGGATTGTCATGCCGGTTACGAAAGTGACGATCCGGGCGGTGAACGGGCTGACCGCCCGCTGGGCGGGGGCCTCGGGAATCGCCGCGGACGGCGGCACGGTCTTCTCGGCGGCGGGCGTGTGGCCGCTGCTCGCCTTCCTGGCGGACGGCGCGGGTGGTACGGCGAGGGCGGAGCTGGCCGACGCGGTGGGCCTACCGGCGGACGAGGCGGCGGGCGCGGCGCGGGAGTTGCTGGGTGTGATGGCGACGATGCCGGGGCTGGAGTCGGCCCTCGGGCTGTGGACGAAGCGGACGCTGGAGCTGCGCGAGCGCTGGGCGGCGGGGCTGCCGACGGAGGCGCACGGGGTGCTGACGGGGGATCCGGCGGCCGACAGAGCGGCGTTGGACGCCTGGGCGGCGAAGCGGACGGGTGGGCTGATCGAAGAGATGCCCGTTCCGGTGGCGGAGGACACCGAGATGGTGCTGGCGAGCGCGTTGGCGTTGCGGACCGCTTGGCTCCAGCCGTTCCGGGAGTCGTGCTGGATGCCGGAGGCCGGGCCGTGGTTCGGGCGGAAGCTGCTGGGGCTGCGGCGCAGGAGCACGCTGCTGGACCGGATCGGCGTCGCCGACACACCGGCGGGGCACGTCACCGAGCTGAAGGTGCCGGGCAATTCGGAGATCGACGTCCATCTGCTGCTGGGCGAGGAGGGGATGACACCCGGTCAGGTACTGGCGGCAGGAGTGGGCGTCCTGGCCCGCAGGCATCCCGTCGTTCCCGGGTTCCGGCTCCCCTACGGCGAGGTGGGCCCCGGTGTGCACGTCCTGAAGGAGCGCCGTACGACCCCTGAGCCACCGACGCTGGACATCACGACCGTGGCGTACGGCGTACGGACGAGCCACGATCTCGGTGACCGGCACGAGGTGTTCGGCCTCACGGCGACGATGACCGACCGGCCCTCGGGCCACTTCCCCGGCATCAGCGGGCGCGCGGTTTCGAGGCGGCGGCGGTGACGGTCTTCGGCATGGCAGGCGCGGGGGTGCCGAGGCCCCGCTCGGTGATCACCACCGTCGAGGCCACCTTCGACCGCCCCTTCGGCTTCCTGGCCGTGCACCGCCACACGTGGCTCGTCCTCGCGGCCGGCTGGGTCACGGACCCGGAGCCGTTCCGCGAGGACGAGGAGGGCTACTGAACCAGCGTCAGAACTGCAACGCCCAGGCGTCGATCCGCCCGGTGTCGTAGTTCGCGTTGTCGCTCACCCGCAGCTTCCACGTGCCGTTGGCCGCCTCCGACGAGGCGTTCACCGAGTACGTGGTGTTGATGTTGTCCGAACTGCCGCCGGTGCCGTACGACTTCAGCGTGTACGCCGTGCCGTCCGGGGCGATCAGCTGGACCTGGAGGTCGCCGATGTACGTGTGCACGATGTGCACCTCGACGGACAGGGCCGCGGGCGCGTTGCCCGAGACGCCGGAGACGGTCACCGGGGACTCGACCGTGGAGTTGTCGGCGATGGCGTAGTCACCGGTGTTCTCGAAGCGCGGGCCGGGCGGGGTGGTCGTACCGCCGCCGACGTTCAGGAGCCGGTTGGGCGAGCCGGTGCCCGGGCCGGTGACGACGCCGGTGGTGGCGGCGGACGTCAGGGCCGAGGAGACCTGGGACGGGGTGGCCGTGGGGTGGTCGGCGAGGTAGAGGGCGGCCGCGCCCGCGACATGCGGGCTCGCCATCGACGTACCGGAGATGGTGTTGGTCGCCGAGTCGCCGGAGTTCCAGGCCGAGGTGATGGACGAACCCGGCGCGAAGAGGTCGAGCACCGAGCCGTAGTTGGAGTAGCTCGCCTTGGCGTCGGTGGAGGTCGTCGCGCCGACCGTGATGGCCTCGGTGACGCGTGCGGGGGACTTGGTGGAGGCGTCGGTCGACTCGTTGCCGGCCGCGACGGCGAAGGTGACGCCGGAGGCGATGGCGTTGCGAACGGCCGTGTCGAGGGCGGTGTCGGCGCCGCCTCCGAGGGACATGTTGGCGACGGCCGGCTTGACCGCGTTCTGGGCGACCCAGTCGATACCGGCGACGACCTGCGCGGTAGTACCGGAGCCTGAGTTGTTCAGCACACGGACGCCGACGATCTTGGCCTTCTTGGCGACGCCGTACGCTCCGCCCGCGACCGTGCCCGCGACGTGCGTGCCGTGGCCGTGGCCGTCCTGGGCGGTGTTGTCGTTGTCGATGGCGTCGTAGCCGTAGGAGGCGCGACCGCCGAAGTCGCTGTGGGTGATGCGGACGCCGGTGTCGATGACGTACGCGGTCACGCCCTGCCCGGCGGAGTCCGGGTAGGTGTACGAGCTGTTCAGCGGCAGGTTCTTCTGGTCGATGCGGTCCAGGCCCCAGGAGGGCGGGTTGGTCTGGGTCGCGTTGATGCTGAAGGTGCGGTTCTGCACGACGGAGGCGACGGCCGGGTCGGCGGCGAGCCGCTTCGCCTCACCCTCGGAGGCCTCGATCGCGTAGCCGTTGAGAGCCTTCTTGTACGTCCGCTCTACGTCGGCGCCGTATCCCTCGACGAGGTCACGCCCCGCCTTGGAGCCCGAACGGGCGTGGTCGGCCCTGAGGGTCACGATGTAGCTGTCGGCGACGGCGTTGGCCGCGCCGGCGTACTGGATACGGCCCTCGGGTGCGGCCGCGGCGGGGAGTGCGGAGACGAGGCCTGCTGCGAGGGCCGCGGTGGCCGCCACGCTGAGGGCGGCGAGTCTTCGGCGGGAGTCTCCGCGGGAGTTACGCATCACTGCCATCTGAGGGGTCCTCCTCAATCGGTGGTGCGCTGGTGGGGGGCGCACGGAGCGAAGGGAGACGGGAATTTAGACAGGAACATGTCAAATTCCTGTGTCGCACCTGTGCGCCAGCCGAAAGATTGAGGGCTCCACAGGAATTACACAAGGGCCCTGCACGGCGAACTCGGCCCACACGACCTTGCCGGGGTTCCGCTCCCCCACTCCCCACTTGTCGGCGACGGCGCCGACCAGCAGCAGGCCGCGGCCGCCCTCGTCGGGGTCGTCGGGGATCCGGGGGACGCCGGTTCCGCTGTCGTGGACTTCGACGCGGACGGTTTCGCCGTCGTAGCGGACGCGGAGGAGGAAGCCGCGGCCGGGTGGGACGCCGTGGAGAAGAGCGTTGGTGGCCAACTCGCTTACGCAGAGCAGTACGTCGTCGGTTCGGTCCCAGTCGGCCAGATCGCAGTACTTCAGCGCCCACGCCGTCAATTGCCGCGCCGCGGGGATGGATCGGCGGTCTCGGGCGTAGAACTGAGTGCGCTGGTAGGGGAGTTCGTTTGTTGCGTTCACGCGACGAATGTTGCGCAGAGTCACTACCTTTGATCAGTGAGCGAACCCGTACTTCGGTTTTGTACGGGTCCGCACCGGGTCGGGGTTGGTCCGTGTGGGGAGTTAGCCGGGCATGAACTCCAAGAAGCCGCGGAAGAAGAACGTCTCGTCCAGGCGGATGCTGGGCGCGCAGATGCAGACAGCGCGCAAGGCGGCGGGGCTCACGCAGCGTGCCCTCGCCGCCGAAGTCCTCGTGGACGAGGAGACCATCGCGTCGATCGAGCAGGGTCGGCGAACGCTGCTGCCGGACATGGCCGAGTTGCTGGATCGACTTCTGGACACCAAGGGCACGTTGGTGGCCGGGGTCGAGAACCTGCCGGAGATCGATCAGTTTCCGCTGTTCGCGGAGCAGTACATGGTGCATGAGCGGGAGGCCATCGCCATCTCCTGGTACGAGGGTCTCGTCCTGCCCGGCCTGCTCCAGACCCGCGACTACGCCCGCGCGGTCCTGTCCGAGCGCGTACCGGCGTACGACGAGGACGAGATCGCGGTCATGACCGAGGCGCGCATCGAGCGCCAGGAGATCCTTCAACGCAAAGGCGCACCCACGATGAGCTTCCTCGTGTGGGAGCCGGTGCTCCACCTCGGCATCGGAGGCCCCAAGGGCCGTCGCGATCAGCTGCGCCATCTCCGTGCTTGCGTTGAAGTCCCGGGCCTCGCCCTCCAGTTCTTGCCGATGAAGACCTCGACGCACGCCGGACTCGACGGCCCCTTCATCCTTCTGGAGACACCCGACCACCAGCACTTGGCGTACACCGAGAGCCAGCGCGGCAGCCAGTGGGTTTCCGACCCGAAGGACGTGTCCATCCTGGCGCGCAGGTATGCGATGCTGCGATCGCAGGCCCTGACACCCCAAGAGTCCAAGGGACTGCTCGATCGCCTGCTAGGAGACAAATGAGCACCGCACTTGAGTGGTTCAAGTCGAGCTACAGCAGCAGCGAGGGCGGCGCCTGCCTCGAAGTCGCCCTCACTCCCCACACCATCCACATCCGCGACTCCAAGAACGACCCGGAAGACGCCCCCACCCTCCGGATCGGCCCCGCCGCCTGGAGCGCGTTCACCGCCCGGGCCGATTACTGTCCGTGATCGTTCGACGTGCAGGCTGTGCGGGTCTACGCAAGCCTGGGAGCCATTCGGCCAGGACAACGTGTCCTGCCGGACGACCCAGGAAGGACGTTCCCCATGCGCTACGCAGCCGCCCTTTTCGTTGCCGCCATACTCGCGACCCTCGCCGCCCCCGCCGCTTCGGCCGCCCCCAGTGCCGCCCCCATGCCGTGCGACATCCACACCCTGAGCAAGCTCTGCTGGTGACTTCTTGAGCGGGGACGGGCCGTTGGACCTGGAGCCGCGGTCTGTCCCCGTTCTCACCCGAACGGCAGGACGGTGTCAGTCGTCGAACCCCGTCGCCCGCGTCGACTTCTCCCACGCGGCGATGTCCTCACGGACCTGGTCCAGATGGCCGAGAACCGCCGTGACACCGTCGTCGCCCAGAGGCAGCCGCAGCGGCGTACGGTCGGCCTCCAGCGCGGCCAGGATCAGGGCCGCCGCCTTCGCCGGGTCGCCGGGCTGGGTGCCGTCGCCACCCGAGACGAAGCCGCGGGTCTGGCTCACCTTGGGGTACAGGCCGCTGTCCGCGCTGGCCCCCCGCCGCCCCGTCTCGAACAGCGACGTACGGAAGGAACCCGGCTCCACGATCAGCACCTTGATGCCGAACTCGGCGACCTCGTCCGCGAGCCCCTCGGACAGGCCCTCCAGCGCGAACTTGGTTCCGCTGTACGCCGAGAAGCCCGCGAAGGACATCTGCCCGCCCATGCTGCTCATCTGCACGATCGCCCCGGACCGCCGCTCCCGCATGTGCGGCAGCACCGCGCGGGTGAGGGCGGCCGGCCCGAAGACATGCACCTCGAACAGCTCGCGCAGCTCCTGCTCGGTGGTCTCCTCGAAGGCGCCGACGTGCGTGCGGCCGGCGTTGTTGACCAGGACGTCGATCCGCCCGTGCCGGTCGATCACATCCCGTACGGCGTTCTCCGCGGCGCCCGTCTCGGTCACGTCCAGCCGCAGCGCCTCCACCTGATCGGGGTGCGCGGCCACGAGGTCGTCCAGACCCTCGGGGCGCCGTACCGCACCCACCACCACATCGCCCTCGGCGAGCGCCGCGTCCGCGATGGCCCGCCCGAAGCCGCTGCTCGCGCCGGTGATCAGCCACACCTTGTTCATGACAGCTCCTCGTATCGCCGTGATGTGGACCAGCCTGCTGCGCAATGGGGTTGCCCGTCCAAGACCCACGCTGATAACCGATGGTTATGACGACGGACGTTCATGTACGGGACCTGCGCTACTTCGTGACGGTGGCCGAGGAACTGCACTTCACCCGCGCGGCCGAGCGGCTGTACGTCTCGCAGCCCGCGCTCAGCAAGCAGGTACGGGCACTGGAGCGGCAGCTGGGCGTGGAGCTGTTCCGCCGCGAGCCGCAGGGCGTGACACTCACAGAGGCCGGCGCGGCACTGCTGCCGCACGCCCGGCGGGTGCTGGACGCCTGGTCGGAGGGGGCGGCGGCGCTGGAGGCCGCGCGGGCGGCGGCGCGGGGCACGCTGGTGGTGGGCATGAGCACCAGTCCGGGGCGCGGTGGTCTGCTCCCGGCGATCCGCTCCCGTTTCACGGCCGCCCACCCGGACACCGCCCTGCGGCTGCGGCAGGTGAGCTGGGAGGACCCGACGGCGGGCCTCGCGGACGGTGAGGCCGACGTGGCCTTCGTGTGGCTGCCGTTGCCGGACGCCGGACGTTACGAGTGGACCGTGGTCGCGCGGGAGCCCCGACTGGTCGCCCTGCCCGAGGCCCATCCGCTGGCCGCCCGCGCGGAGGTCGACTTCACGGACCTCCTCGACGAGCCGTTCCTCGCCCTCCCGGCGAGCGCGGGGCCGTTGCGTGACTACTGGCTGGCCCTGGAGGAGCGGGGCGGGCGCCTGCCGCGCGTCGGGGCGGAGATCGCGAGCACCGAGGAGACCTACGAGGCGCTGGTCGCGGGGCTGGGGGTCTGCCTGGTGGCCACGGGCAACGCCCCGCTGATCAGCCTGGGCGGTGTGGTGACGCGTCCGGTGCGTGGGCTGTCGCCGAGCCGCTATGCGCTGGCCTGGCGGCGCGAGGATGCCGGGCGGCCTCTCGTACGGGCGTATGCGGAGGCTTGTCGCCGGGCGGCGGGGCCGTCATGACCCCCTCGCCACCGGCTGCTCACGCCCCTTCCGTGGCGGGCTCCGCCGGGGCCGTGCCCAACCGTGCCTGTTCCTCCTCGACGATGAGGCGGGCCAGGCCGATGTCCGAGATGTCGACGGCGTCCGGGGTCGACTCGGCGACCGCGCTGCGGCGGGCGTACGCGTCGAACAGGCGGGCCTTGTTCTCCAGCATCCGCACCAGGCGTTCGTCCACCCCGCCCGTGCAGAGCAGGCGGTGCACGCGGACCGAGCGGACCTGGCCCATGCGGTGGGCGCGGGCGACCGCCTGGTGTTCGATGGTCGGCTTGAGCTGGGGTTCGCAGAGGATGACGACCGAGGCGGCCTGCATGTTGAGGCCCACTCCGCCCGCTTCGATCTGCGCGAGCAGGATCGCGTGGCCGGGCGCGGCGGCGAAGTCGTCGACGAGCTGCTGGCGCCGGGCGGGCGGCACACTTCCGGAGATCGGGCCGTGGACCCCACCGCTGATCCCGTCGGTCGGCTTTCGGCCGTCCGCCAGCGCCCTTTCGACCGCTCTCAGTACGTCACGGAAGGCCGAGAACACCACGACCTTCAGCCCGTTCTCCGCCGCCTCCCCGGCGATCTCGCGCAACCGCTCCAGCTTCGCCGACCGTTCGGGACGCGCGTACGCCGCTCTGCGCATGGCCATGAAGTTGCCGGCGCGCACGGCCTCGCGGTAGGCCTCCTCGTCCTGCGCGCTGGGCTCCTCCCACTCGTCGGTGTGCTGGAGCGCGGGGAGTTCGGTGAGGACGTCCTGCTGGTTGCGGCGCAGATAGACCGGGGCGACCGCCTTCCGGAACGCCTTGGAACCGGCCACCCCGTCGTGGTCGTCGACGCTCTCGGCCAGATGGGGCTGGAGTATGCGCACCAGGCAGCGGAACTCCTCGACGCGGTTCTCCATGGGCGTACCCGTCAGGAACAGCACGCGGTCGCAGTGCTCCGCCCATTCGGAGACGGTCGCCGAGCGGCGGGTCTGCGGGTTCTTCACATAGTGGGCCTCGTCCACGACGAGCATGCCCAACTCGCCGCCGCCGGGCACCGGGAAGCCGCGCAGCGCGTCGAAGGTGGTGACCGCCACGCCGCCGCGCCCCTTCCAGTCGGCGAACGCGTCCTGCCGGTCGGGACCGTGCAGCGGGGTCACGCGCAGCGCGCTGCGCCTCTCGATCTCCCTGGTCCAGTTGATGAGCACGCTGGCCGGGCACACCACCAGGAAGTGGCTCTGGCCCTCGGCGGCGAGATGCGCCAACGCGGCGATGGCCTGAATGGTCTTGCCGAGCCCCATCTCGTCGCCGAGGATCACCCGGCGCTGGGCGAGGGCGAATCGGGTGCCGAAGGACTGGTAGCCGCGCAGTGAGACCCTGCGGTGTGTGTCGTCGAGCGTCTGGTTCCTGACCCGCTCGGCCACCTCGTCCGGCAGGTAGCCCTCGGCCGCCGCCGGGTCGGGGGCGCGGCCGGAGAGTTCGGCGAGCAGGCCGTAGTACTCGGCGGAACGGAGCTCGAAGTCGACCAGGGCGGCCACCTCGGACTCCGGGCGCCGCAGCAGGTCGACCGAGGCCTGGGCGAGCAGCTGCGGCACGTCGTCCTGGGCGGCCTGCTCGGTCAGCGCGCGGACCTCGGCCAGGGCCGCCAACGCCCTTTCCCGTCCGGTCCGACCCGCGAGCAGCATGCGCAGCCGCCCGGCCGTCGGCGCCGCCTCGGCGAGCAGTGGGCCGAGCCGCTCGCTGAGTGTGCGGGCCGTGTCGACGGCCCGACGTGCCTCGGGGCCCGCCTCAACCAGCACGTTGAGCGCGACGACCAGCGCGGTGGTCCGGGGCTCCGGCCGGTCCACGTCGATGTGTACGGCGACGGTGTCGCGCACGGCGTCGGCTATCCGGCGGGCGGCGGCCACGGTCTGGTCGGCCGTCTGCTGTCCGACCCCGGGCAGTTGCCGCAGTCGGTACGAACCGGCGTCGAGGACCTGCCCGACCGTGCGGAACCCGCCCTTCTCCAACCCGCCCAGGCGCAGTCTGCCCTCGGTGAGGTCCTTGAGCCGGGCCACCGGGATGGCGTCCAGCTCGCGGCGCGCCAGGTCGTCATGGAGGGGGTTCAGCGCCGCGCGCACCGCCTCGACGGCCCGCGCGTGATCGTCGACCACCGCGCGCGCCGCGTCCCACAACCGCCGGCCCCCGGCCACCGCCTCCCGCTCACTCCGGCCCATCACGCCCCGCCCCTCTCGCCCCTCTCGTTGCGTTCCCGCATCCTGCCATTGCCGGGACGGTCGGCAACGCCCACGGGTTCGCATCCGCGGCCCTCGCCGGGATGGTCGCGGGTGCCGGGGCGCGGCTGGAAAGGACTTGAAGGACTTGGACGGTCCGCTCGGCCGTAGCAGCTCCTGGAGAGTTGCAGACGCAGCGGTGCTCGCCGAGGAGTGTCAGGGGACCTCGTCGCGGCGTGGCGCGACATGGAAGTCGAAGGCGAGCGTCCCGGGGTCAACGGCCGTCGCCCCGCCGTCGACGGTGAGCACGGCGCCATTGACATACGACGCTGCCGGGGACAGCAGCCAGCCGATCGCCTCCGCGATCTCACGCGGCTCACCCGGACGGCCCATGGGCAGGAGTCTGGTCACCTCCTCGTAGGCGTTCGCCACACCGTCCCCCCGCAGGTCCGCTTCCACGGCGAAGCGCGCCATGCGCCGGTCGGCCATCTCGCTCCTTACCCAGCTCGGACACACGATGTTGGCCCGCACCCCCTGACGCCCGTAGTCGACGGCGACGGAACGGCAAAGCTGGAGCAAGGCTGCCTTGGACGTGGCGTACGGGGCGTTGCTCGTGCCGTTGCGCAACGCGGACACCGAAGCGACAGCGACCACCGCCCCGCGCGCCTCCAGCAAGTGCGGGATCGCTGCGCGCAGGAGCAGCAGCGGGCCGGTGACGTTGGTGCGCATCACCTCGTCCCAGTCCTCCAACGACAGGTCGCCCACGGTTCCACCGCGCCCGATGCCCGCATTGAGCACCAGTCCGTCGAGTCGTCCATGCGCGCCCAGGGCTGCTCGGACGAGACCGTCGGCGGCCTCGGGGTCCCCCACGTCGGACGGATACGCGAGCGCCCCGGTCTCCCGTTCGAGACGCCGCAACGGCTCGCTCCGCCGACCGGAGACGACCACGTGGTGACCTCCCTCCCGCAGCAGGCGTACGGCGGCCTCCCCAATGCCGGTACCTCCACCGGTCACGATGACAACTCGCTTGTCTGTCACGGCTGTTCTGGCTCCTTTTCGGGATCACAAGGTGGATCCGAGCCTAGAACCCACTGATCCATTGGCCCGAATTTCACCCTGTCGACCGGTGCCGGGCTCGCCGGCCCCGCGAGTCACAGGAACTCGCTCCGGTAGGTCGAGGCCAACTCCGCCGCGCGGCGGCGGCGCTCCGCGAGCTCGTCCTCCGACAGTTGTGGCGGCGGCGCGTCCTTGCCCGCGACGACATCGCCGATGCGCATGAAGTACTCGTCCTGGCCGGCGGGGGTGCACATGCACAGCATGTGGGCCGGCGCACCCGAAGCGTTGCGGAAGTTGTGCGGGGCGTTGGCCGGGATGTTGATCGTGGACCCGGCCCGTACGGTGTGCTTCTCTCCGCGGAAGGTGAACTCGATCTCGCCCTCGAGGGTCGTGAACATCTCCTCGAAGTCGTGCCGGTGCGGCGGCGGGCCGCCGCCGTCGGGGACGCGCATGCCGATCAGGCAGTACCGGCCGTTGGTCTGCTCGCCGGCGACCAGCATGGCGTACGTGTTGCCCACCAGAGAGATGTACGTCGTTGGGCGGTGCCGACGGAGATGCCGAACCCGGCAGCGAGCTGGGCAAGGTGTCGTGCCGGCGCAGGTACACCAGGCCGACCAGGGCACGCTGGTGCGGTGGGAGCTTGCAGCGGCGGTCACCCTCACGGGTGACGATGAGCATGGTGACCCACTCGACCAGGGCGTGAGGCAGGTCGAGTGCGGCAGAATACGGAACCAACGCGGCTCCTGTGCCTGTGGGTTGAGACTTCGAACACCTCCCTCAACGGCACGGGAGCCTCGTGCGTTGCGCAAGGGCTCACTGACACCAAGTCGCTCCGACAATCGGCCGCCGACGCGGGTATGACTATCACCACGCGAGTGGTGAAGACTGGATAGATGCGACCTCACGCCCCAGGCGGACTCCTGTTCGTAGCGCTCGGTCTCATCCTTGTCGCCGCTGGCTACGTCTGGAGAGGACGTGTCCTGCGTCCCCTCTCGGCGAAACGCGCCCAGGCAGCCGTGATCCGGGATCGTTCCAGAAACCTGCTGCGCTCTGCGGACATGGCAATCGCCGGAGCGCGTCGACGGGCCGCACACGGCGAACCGGCCATCGTCACGGTCGGAGACGTGACCAGGGTGGCGCGCCAGCACTACGGGTACCTCTTTGTGGAGCGCGAAGAAGCAACTGCCGCCCTCCGCCAGCGCTATGAGGCTGCCGACTGCCGGGTGGACTGCATGACCGACGCTTTCAACTGACTGCCTCCCCGGCAAGTGCTTGACGCCAGAGGCACCGGAGCTGTCACCTGATAGGTGGTCACGCTGAAAATGCTCACTGAGTCTTGGCTCCGTCCGCGCCCTACGGAATTCACCAAGAGACGGAAGAGCGGCAACATAGCGGCGGATCGCCGGTTACCGAAACCGGCGATCCGCCGAATGCCGGTAGCTCCACCGCCACTCACTGACCAACCGTCGAAAGGTAGAAAGGGAACCAGGAGAAATCACACCGCCACGAGCCGGACCCTCTCGCCGCACAGCTTGGCCATGTCGTCAATATCGGACGTCAGCATGACCACGGGGCGGTGCTGTCGCAGCGCGGCCTCGGCGACGGCCGCATCGATCGCGTACTTGTGTCCGTGCAACCCGGCATTCATCAGCAACTTCGAGGTCGCCCTCGCCTCCTCGTCGCCGACTGGGACGACCCGCAGCCCGGAAAGCACCCAGTTCAGGCGGGACTTGTTCGTACGGGCGTGGACGGCTTCGATGATGGCGAGCGCACTGATCACGACCTCCATGCCGCGCGAGCGCGCCTCAGCGATCAAAGCCACCACCTGCTCGTCGTCGGCGAGCAGCTTCGAGAGTCCCTCGCTGTCGAGGACCAGCGTCCCCTCGTGACTCAACCTGCGGCGGGCCACTCTGCCTCCTCGGCGAACACCTCGTCGAAGACCTGCCGCGCCCGCTGGCGAGCCGACTCGGAAACCGGCCCCTTGCGGCTCTCGTAGTCCGCGAGGTACTCGTCCAGAACCTGCCCGCGCAGCTCACGCTCGACCGCCTCGGCGATGAACGCGGAGAACTCCCGCTTGCCCACCCGCGCCCGGATTGCCTCCGCGGTCCCCTCCGGCAGCGACAGGCTCACCCGCGTCGCCGGGCCTTCCCCGATGCTGTACGTCGTCTCACTCATACGTCGAGTGTGTCAAACGAGTAGGAAAAGCGCCACGGATCGAATCTGCACGGGCCCCGGAGTCGTGAAGAAGTCGTGGAATGGAGCCCCACCCGCCCGCCTGCCGCATCGGGAGATCGCTGCCGAACCCCAGCACGGGCGTTCCCATCCCCTCCCAGCACCATCCCAGCACGGGAAGAAACCAAGGGCCCGACCCCGAAGAGTCGGACCCTCTCTGACCTGCAAGTTTGCCAGATCAGCGACGTGGCGATATGTCACCCGCTACACATTGAACCGGAACTCCACGACATCCCCGTCCTGCATGACATAGTCCTTGCCCTCCATCCGCGCCTTGCCCTTGGCGCGGGCCTCGGCCACCGAGCCGGTGTCCACCAGGTCGGCGAAGGAGATGACCTCGGCCTTGATGAAGCCCTTCTGGAAGTCGGTGTGGATGACGCCGGCCGCCTCGGGGGCGGTGGCGCCCTTCTTGATGGTCCAGGCCCGGGATTCCTTGGGGCCGGCCGTGAGGTAGGTCTGCAGGCCGAGGGTGTTGAAGCCGACGCGGGCGAGGGTCGCCAGGCCGGGCTCCTCCGCGCCCACCGACTCCAGCAGCTCCATCGCGTCCTCCTCGTCGAGCTCGGCGAGGTCCGCCTCCAGCTTGGCGTTCAGGAAGATCGCCTCGGCGGGGGCGACCAGGGCGCGCTGCTCGTTCTTGAAGTCCTCGTCCACCAGCTCGTCCTCGTCGACGTTGAAGACGTAGAGGAAGGGCTTCGTCGTCAGCAGGTGCAGGTCGTGCAGGAGCTCCTCGTTGCCGGAGCCCTGGGCGATGCCCGCCGAGAACAGCGTGTCGCCCTTCTCCAGGATCTCCTTGGCCTCCTCGACGGCCTTCACCTTCGGCGCGATGTCCTTCTTGATCCGGGACTCCTTCTGGAGCCGGGGCAGGACCTTCTCGATGGTCTGGAGGTCGGCGAGGATCAGCTCGGTGTTGATCGTCTCGATGTCGTCCTTGGGCGAGACCTTGCCGTCGACGTGGACGACGTTCTCGTCCTTGAAGGCGCGGATGACCTGGCAGATCGCGTCGGACTCACGGATGTTCGCGAGGAACTTGTTGCCCAGGCCCTCACCCTCGGAGGCGCCGCGCACGATGCCGGCGATGTCGACGAAGTCGACGGTCGCGGGCAGGACGCGCTGCGAGGAGAAGATCTCGGCCAATTTGGCCAGGCGCGGGTCCGGGACGCCGACCACGCCGACGTTCGGCTCGATCGTGGCGAACGGGTAGTTGGCCGCCAGCACGTCGTTCTTGGTCAGGGCGTTGAACAGGGTCGACTTGCCGACATTCGGCAGACCGACGATTCCGATCGTGAGCGACACGTTGCGACTTCCCGTACGTGAGAGGACTTCAGGGGCTGGGCTGGGGCCCGGTCCTTCTTCGATCGTCGACGCAGATGACGCAGATGCACGGGCCGATCCACCAGTCTACGGCGTGCCGGACCCGGTCCCCCGCGCCCTGTCGAACACCTGGCCAAGGTCGGCCCCAAGGTGTGTCCGAGGGCCGATTCGCCACATGAACCGACCTAGGTTGGACCAGTGGAGCAAGCCAGGGCGCGGGGCGAGGGCCGGTCCGCGCCGGTCGAGGGCGGAACCCGGCCGGACGGGGGCAGTGTGGAGCGGGGCGAGGGTCGTACGAGGCGCGGCGAGAGCGGGTTCGCGCCCGGTGAGAGCGGTTCGGGCCGGGCCGGCTGGGCCACCCGGGCGTCCCGATCGGCCGCGGCCGCCAGGTCCGCCCGTTCACCAGGATCCGCCCGGTCGTCCCGTGCCCTCGCCGCCGACCGGCCCGTAGCCCAACGCCGGCGCGGGACCGACCGGGCCGCGGCGGCCGTACGGCGACCCGCGCCCGCCCCCGCGCCGCAGGCCGTGCGCCGGTTTCCCGACCCCCGGCTCACCGGGCTGGGCAGCGGCCTGTTCTGTGGTGCCGTGATGCTGCTCCTCGGCTACCTGGACGTGCTGCTGTTCGGGTCGTCGCTCACGGTGTACGGCGTGCTGTTCCTGCCGGTGTGCGCGCTGACCGCCGTCTGGGTGCGTGCGGGCGATCTGCTGACCGCGCCGGTGGTCGTGCCGATCGCGTTCGCCGTGGGGCTGCTTCCGGTGGCCGACGGCGGCGGAGGGCTCGGCGGACATCTGATGGGGCTGGTGACCGCCCTCGCCACCGAGGCCGGGTGGCTGTACGGGGGGACGCTGATCGCCGGTCTCGTCGTGATCGTACGGAGGATCCGCCTGGTCGCCAGGAGGGCAGCGGCCCGCCGCCGGCTGTCGTGAGCCGCCGCCGGGACGTCCCGCCGCGTCCGCGGCCGCTGCGGCGCGGCTAGGGTCTGTCGTTTGGATCAGGTCGGCTGAAAGAGACTGCGCCTCTCAACCGCCCGAGCGGGGGCGATGGGGGTGCCCCCGCGCGAGCCGAGCGAAGCCGGTTCGAGCGTGGGGGAGCGTGCAGCTGCAAGGCGGAGGAGGGAGTCGACGCGGAGCGGCGACAACCGACGACAACGCGCCAGATGCGCATGCCAGACCCCGCGACGCCGGCATGATCCAAACGACAGGCCCTAGCCGTCCTGCTCCGCCGCGTGCATCGCGGCGCCCACGATCCCCGCGTTGTTCTGCAGCTCGGCCGGGACGATGTCCGCCTTGACGCCCTCGAGGTAGTGCAGGAACTTCTGGGCCTTCCGGCTCACCCCGCCGCCGATGATGAACAGCTCCGGGGAGAACAGCATCTCGACGTGGGCGAGGTACTTCCGCACGCGGTGCGCCCAGTGCTCCCAGCTCAGCTCCTCGTCCTCCTTGACCTTGCTGGAGGCGCGCTTCTCGGCGTCGTGCCCGTGCAGTTCGAGGTGGCCCAGCTCGGTGTTGGGGACGAGGGTGCCGTCGATGAACAGGGCGCTGCCGATGCCCGTGCCGAAAGTGAGGAGGATCACGGTGCCCCGGCGGCCGCGGCCCGCGCCGAAGTGCATCTCGGCGACGCCGGCGGCGTCCGCGTCGTTGACCACCGTCACCGGGTGGCCGCCGAGGCGGTCGCTGAACAACGCGCGCGCGTCCGTGTCGATCCAGCCCTTGTCGACGTTCGCCGCCGTACGGATCGTCGATCCGCCGGTGACCACGCCGGGGAAGGTTAGGCCGACCGGCCCCGTCCAGCCGTAGTGCTCGACGACCTGCTTCACACCGTCGGCCACGCCGTCGGGCGTGGCCGGCTGCGGAGTGAGCACCTTGAAGCGCTCCTGGGCCAGTTCACCTCTGTCGAGGTCCACCGGGGCGCCCTTGATCCCGGATCCACCGATGTCCAAGCCGAAGATCTGCATGGCCCTACGTTACGACGCAGGGCTGACAGTCACTCCCCGGAGTCGCCGGAGGCAGCGGACCCCGTGCGCTCGGCGATCAGCGCCGCCGCCTCCTCACGCAGGTCGCGGCGCAGTTCCTTGGGCAGCGAGAAGGTGATCGACTCCTCGGCCGCCCTGACCAGCTCGACGTCGCCGTAGCCGCGCTGGGCGAGCCACTCCAGGACCTCCTCGACCAGCACCTCCGGTACGGAGGCACCGGAGGTGACGC